>CAJWOS010000367.1 GCA_913044235.1 uncultured Pseudomonadota bacterium | reverse complement strand
GAGGATCGGAACCAGAGAACGACCCTGCATGCGTTCGGGGACGCCGGCACCGATCACGTCGTCCATCGGGTAGAGGATCACGCTGGTGGGTTCGTGGAAGATGCCGATCGGACGAACTTGGACGATGTCAGACTCGAATGCGGGAAGCAGGGCTGCGAGCTGGGTGGACCAGCCGGTATCGTCGATGATCTGCCCCACGAAGGTGCCCATCCGCTCCATGCCCTGCGGAAGCAAGCGTAGGGAGATGCCGCCAGGCCAAGTGAGGGAAGGGTCCTCGCCGCGAAAGACCGGGGTGCGCCATGCCAGTTCCTGGCTCCGCAACGATGCCTTCACGTCGAGGTTTCGGTAGGCGTAGTCGACTGGCACCTCGACCCGGAACGAGCCATCGGCGTTGGGGTAAACGCGCTCGCCTTCCACTTCGAGGACGGCGTTGTTGGGAGCGACCACGCCTTCAACCACCGCTGCTTCATCGCCCAAAAAGACGCCGTATTCCGGGCTCGTGACGTCGAGCGCGAGCGGAGGCTCGTCTTCCAGGTAGGTCTTGATGTTGTAGTCGGTCTTGCAGCCGACACCGATGGTCAGGCAGGCGATGAACAAGGTTGGCCGACGCATCGGTGCTCCGGGGCTCGAAATTCACGAATGCCGCATCATGCCCGATTCGGGACGCAGGAGCCAGCGGTTTGGCGTGCCCAGACGAATTGTGTGGGTGCCAAGCGGTTAGCCAGACCGCATGGCTGATGTCTTCGAGCTCGTGGACCTGGTGGCCCGGTTGCGGGGGCCGGACGGCTGTCCATGGGATCGCGCCCAGACCCTCCAGACGATGCGCGCCTATCTTCTGGAAGAGACCTACGAGGTGCTTGAGGCGATCGACACCTCGCCCGATGCGGGGCCTGCGCCAGCACTTGAAGGTGAGCTGGGTGATCTGCTGTTTAATGTGTTGATGCTCATCCAAATCGCCCAGGACATGGGGATGACCAGCCGTTCCATGGTGGTCACCCGAATCGTGGAAAAGATGGTCCGACGTCATCCCCATGTGTTTCCGCCGGCGGATGCGCCGGCTCCATCGGTGGAGGGCCCGAGCCTTGCTCGTTGGGAGTCGGTCAAGGCCAAGGAGCGCGGCGGTGGCTCGCGCCTCGACGGGATCCCTCGCGCCTCGCCGGCTCTTGTCTATGCCCATCGACAGGGAGAAAAGGCTGCCGGCACAGGCTTCGACTGGCCCGACCTGAACGGGGTGATGGCTAAGGTTGAGGAGGAGTTGCAGGAGCTCAAGGATGCCATCGCGGCGGAGGCCCCCGACGAGATCGAGGCGGAGCTCGGGGATGTGTTGTTGAGTCTCGCCAGCCTGGGGCGCCATCTCCGCACGCCTGCAGAAGATGCCCTTCGGGGGGCGGTCGCTCGGTTCGATCGGCGCTTTCGGTTGATGGAGGCCGCTGCTGCACAGGACGGGGGTTCTCTGCAGGGCCTTGACGCTCCGACGCTGGAGACGATGTGGCAGGAAGCAAAGATCCGGCTCGCAGCGGATCCCGATCGGAGTTTGTAGCGATGCTCGTTCGCCTTCTGCTTCTCATGACCGTTGTGCCAGCGATTGAGCTGTATCTGCTGATGCAACTGGCGGACGTGATGGGCATCGTCGAGACCATCACGCTCATTGTGGTGACCGGCACGGTGGGGGCCTCCTTGGCCAAGCGTGAAGGCTACGGCGTAATCAACCAGCTCCGCGAGGACCTCCAGAAGGGACTGCCTCCCGCCGACCGGCTCGTGGAAGGCCTGCTGGTGTTGGTGGGCGGGACCCTTCTCATTACGCCGGGCGTTCTGACCGACCTTGCAGGCTTCAGCCTCATCTTCCCATTCACTCGGCGCTGGCTTGCACCGCGCGTGAAGGCATGGGCGGCCGCGAAGGTGAACCTCAAAGCGGTGCACTTCGGCGGAGCAGCCGGGCCTCGCCAGCCCACAGCTCGCCGCCCGTCCGGCACCGGACAGCCCGAGTTCACGCGGCCGGAAAAGCCACCGGATACGGGATTTGACCATCCAGAGCGGTAGCGCGGTGGCCCGCGCCGAACGCAGCGCTCAAAGGTGACCGTTTTCGGTGAGCCACTGGCAGTCGCCGAAGCACAGTCCCTCGCCGCCGCCGATGTCCTGGCACTGAAAGCCTCGTGCGCACTCGTTGGGCAGGGTTGGGTCGCAGGCCGGATACGTGGCACCGGAGAAGCACGTGAGCGTGGAGCAGTAGGGCCCTTCGGTACCGCTTCCGGTGTTGAGTCCGATGCAGGTCTCGTCGCGGGCGCAGTCGGAGTCGTCCCGGCAGACTCGAGAGTCATCGTATTGGCTGATGTAGCACTCTTGTCCGGTGGGGCAGCTGCCCGTCGAGCTGCAGGGGCCTTGCTCGTAGATGGCGAAGCAGTTGGCGTCTGTGCTGGGGTCGCAGTCCTCACAAGTGCCGGCCTCGTCGGGGTAGCAGGTGCTGGTGGTGGGATCGCAGAACTCACCGTAGTCACAGTCGAGCTGTGTGTCGCGGCATCCGTACTCGAGACAGGTGTTGCTGATACAGCTCTGACCGGCAAGGCAGTCCGTGTTTTCGTCGCAGCCGGTGGTGCAGGTGTAGGACTCGTCGCAGTGCTCACCCAGTGCACACTCGGCACTCGAGAGGCAGTCGGCAGGCTTGCATTCCTCTTGGATGCAGGCTTGCCCAACCGCGCAGTCACTGTTGTTTGCGCACGGAACGGCTTCTTTTGCCGAAGAGCAGCCGAGTCCGAAGGAGACCACCAGGGTGAGGAATGCGCGGTTCATTCGCCACCTCCGCAGTAGCCAGTCGGGTCGCCGTCGCCGTAGTCGTAGGATGCAGTGATGCGGGCGCCTGGGGGCGGCAGCTGGTCACGGGAAAACACAATCGCCGGTCGACCTTCGACTCGCGTGTACTCCCACATGCCGTCGCTGCAGTCGACCTCTTCCTCGTCCACCCCCACGATCAAGGAGCCGGCATCGGGGGTCTGCGATAGGTAGAACGTGTCGGTGAGTCGGCTGCTCGCGAGCGACAGCTCGGTCACGATGGTGGCGAAGTCGCCCGAGCAGATGCTGCCCACCACACCGTTGGTCTGGTCGGCCACATCGACCATCCGAATGTTCTGTGAAGCACCGGCGTCGAGCTGCTCATCCGTGCAGTCGGACTCGTTGGTGACCACCAGGGCTGAGGCGTTGAACACGTCGCGTGCCGTCACGCCTTTGAGGTCGCGGAACGCGTTGATGTATTCGTTGGTGGTGCCCGGAGAGCTGTCCTCTTCGTCGGAGACGAAGATGATGCTGAGGTAGGCCTCTTCACGCAGAAAGCCCGCGTTGGCATCTGCCGACATGGGGGGAGTGAGGGCGAGGAGTGCGGTCTCCAGACCCATTTCGTAGCCCGCCCCGCAGGTGCCCACTTGGACGAGCTCAGCGAATCGCTCTGCTCCATCGGCGTCTTCATCGGAGATCCACGTGCCGCCGACCAGCGCACCACCATCGGGAATGGCGTCGATCTGTGCCTGAGTGCACGCACCCTGGGCCGGAGGATTTTCGATCGTACTGGTGACCACGCCGATGCGGTAGTCGACATAGCCGGTGAAGTACTCCAAGAAGTTCTCGAAGTTGGTGGACAGCTTTTCCTGATACGGCTGCATGGAGCCCGAGTTGTCGACGACGAGCAGGACGTCGACCTCGCCTGCTTCCGCTTGGAAGAAGGCATCGTCGGCATCGAGCTTTGAGAGCGTATTATCGCTCTGGCAGCCTCCGAGGATGGCTGACGCGATGAAGAGTGCCGACAGATGACGCGGCAGGTCCGGTGCCAATGGGCGCATCGGGAGTCTCCGAACAGGATGGAAGCGGGTGCGCATTGATTTGCGAGGCTATCGCGTGCAGCAGTCTACCCGCCAGACGGGTAAGCACTCATTGCCGCAGAAGTTGTCTCGTCCGAGGCTTGTCGTGTCTGATGTTTCCCGTCCAGCAAGGCCCTCATGGGCTCGACGCCTCGACCGCTGGGTCATCCGCGCGGCACGGCTCGTGTCGCCACTGCTGGGGCGCCCTTCGGAGCATCTTTTGGCGAGCCTGGCGCGCGCCGACCGACCGGGGCCGCCCATCCGGGTGCCCACGGCAGCGGAGCTTGGGATCATCGATCACCTTGCGGAAGGACGGCGGGCCTTGTCGGCGGGAATGTATGCCGATGCGCTCTTCCACTTCGGCGCGCGGCTCGAAGAAGCGGTCGGCACCGACGCAGCCTGGTGCTGGCATGGGCGGGGCGATGCGCTCCAGATGATGGAACAGTACGTCGATGCCCTCGAAGCCTACGACCGTGCGGTCGCGCTCCAGTCCACCGTTGGCCTGCACCATATGGGCCGAGCGAATGCGCTGGAGGGACTCGGGCGGCTGTCGGAAGCCGACGAAGCCACTCGACGCGCGCTGACGCTCGACGCCACGCTCACTTGGATGCGGAAGGCGCCTTCTGCGGACTCGGGTGGGTGAGCCGTCCGGCCCGGTGGGTTACGACCCGCGGCCCCTCCGATTGGTGAGTGCCGCCCGCGGTGGTTCGTTGCCTCGTCGCCTGTCGCAGGCGCGGTCCCTGTGGTTCCGCTTCCCTGCATCCCCGCCCGCTTCCTCGGGCGCACGTCGTGAGTTCATCCCATGCTCGAGACCCTTTCCAAGGGCTTTCGCACTGCCCGCCTCAAGCTCAGTGGCAAAGCCGAACTGAGTGAAGACAACATCAAGAACGCCCTCCGCGATGTTCGCGTCAGCTTGTTGGAAGCCGATGTGGAGCTGTCCGTGGTCAAGCGCTTCCTGAGCACCGTTCAGGAGCGATCGGTCGGTGAGGTGGTCACCCTGAAGGCCAACAAGACCGCAGGCTTCGGAATGGCTGGCATGCAGGTCACGCCTGCCGACCACTTCATCAAGATCTGCCACGACGAGCTGATGGGCTTGATGGGACCGGTGGATCCGTCTCTCGATCTGTCTGGAGATCCATCCCTCATCATGATGGTGGGTCTCCAGGGCTCCGGCAAGACCACCACGGCCGGTAAGCTTGCCCGCAGGCTGAAGGCGGAAGGGAAGAAGCCCATGCTGGTGGCCGCAGACATCTACCGGCCCGCTGCGATCGACCAGCTCGTGACCCTCGGCCGGCGCCTGGCCCTTCCGGTGTTCTCGATCAAGGGAATGAAGCCGGTGCAGCTGTGCAATCTGGCAGTGCAGCAGGCCCGAAATGTTGGCCGTGATGTTGTGATTTTCGATCCCGCGGGGCGCCTCGCGGTCGACAATGAGCTGATGCGGGAGCTCGAAGAGATCAAGGCCCAGACCAAGCCCGAAAACATCCTGTTTGTTTGCGATGCGATGATTGGACAAGATGCGGTGCGAACCGCGGCGGAGTTCGACCGGCGACTCGGCTTCACCGGGTTTGTGCTCACGAAGTTGGATGGCGATGCCCGGGGTGGTGCAGCGCTGTCGATCAAGGAAGTGACAGGCAAGCCGATCAAGTTCATCGGCATGGGCGAGTCACTCGACAAGTTGGAAGACTTCCGACCGCAGGGGCTCGCCGACCGGATCCTCGGGTTCGGCGATGTTGTGGGACTGATGAACGACTTCGAGTCGGCTGTCGATAAGGAAGATGCCGAGAAAGATGCCGTGAAGATGCTTCAGGGCGATTTCTCCTTTCACGACTTCTACAAGCAGATCCAGATGATCAAGCGGATGGGCTCGCTGCGAGGCTTGTTCGAGAAGCTTCCGGGGATGGGGAGCATGCTCGACCAGATTCCCAAAGAGGCGCTCGACGACAAAGAGCTTGTGAAGATCGAGGCGATGATCCAGTCGATGACCGTCGAGGAGCGCAAGCAGCCCGACATTCTCGATAAGTCTCGGATGCGCCGAATCGCGCGGGGGGCCGGACGCTCCCTCGAAGACATGGAGTCGCTGTACGAGCGCTTCCTGCAGACCCGCGCCATGATGGGGCAGCTGGGTCGGTCGGGCCTCTTTGGGGGCCTGCCTGGTCTTCCGGGTGGAGGAGGCGGCAACCCATTTGGCGGTGGTGGTCGCGCTGCCCGGAGAAAGGGTGGTGGCGACAATCCGATGCTTGGCGGTGGATTCCCCGGCATGATGCCCGGAATGGGGGGGCCCCCTGCGGGCGCCGCGAAGCCGTCGCGTGAAGAGAACATCGAGGCGGCGCGGGAGCGCCGGGCCAAGCAGAAGGCTCGACGACGGGCGCGAAAGCAGTCCCGCGGCAAGAAGAAGTAAGCTCAGGCCTCGGGCGATCTGGTGGGAAGCGTCCGCAGATCGCTCACGAGATCTCGGGTGCTTGGGCCGATGAAGACGGTCTCTGCGGGCCCGCCGTTTTGCGTGACCCGTAGCTCCGGTCGGCCCCGCCAGTGGGGCTTTGCATCGCGGTACCGACCGAATCGGGCCCGGAAGACATCGTTGTCCTTGAGCAGCCGAAGCTCGAGCTCGCCGGCAGGACCAAAGCCCACGCCGTCGACTACGAAGCCGGCCGCACTGCAGATGTCGACCAGGGTCCGTCGGAAGGACTGTTCGAGGTGGCGTGTGAAGGCCGTGCAGTCGGTGAGGCGTCGAACGATGGCCTCGGCCGCGGCCAGTGGCAGTACAAACTCGAGAAACTCCCCAGTGAGTGTGACCTGCACCACGGCAGGTGGGAGCGCATCGAGGGCTTGCATCACCGTGGTGCGAAGGTCCCACGGAGCGTGGCGGCCTTGCAAACCACCACGGGTCCGCATGACCCATGTATGGTCGGCCAGGGGAAGCGTATGCGGAACGGCCACCACAAAGGTTGAGGTGGCACGATTGGAGCGAGGTGTGAAGAGGCGCACCGCGCGACGGTCCATATGCACCACCCGCACCGCACCGTTGTGGAATCCCACTCTCAGCCGGGCCTTTCGCAAGGCGCGGATGGCCGCACGGGGGGGAGGCAACGTACGGGCCAGCAGTGTGATGGGGATTGCTGCGAGCACGACGAGCAGAAGCGCTTCGGGACGCTGCGTGGCCACCGCGAGGGACAGCGCGAGCATCCCGACAGCCCACACGATGACCGCGAGGGTGCGTGAAGAGGGCGGGGTGAGGGGAGGCGGCTGCATCAAGGGCTCGCACATCGCCGGTGGTTGGGCGCTACCATCAAGTGGGGCATAGCAACGCCGGAGGACGAGGTGACTGAAACAGTGCCACAGCGAAAGCCGTCTGGGCGATCTTCTGGATGGAGCGTCGCAGTTTGTGGGGTCGCTCTCGGAGCGCTCGCAGTTTTGGTGCAAGGCTGGACCCCCACGGGCAGTGTTCCGGTCGTGTCGGCCCAGACGGAGGTCGTGGTGCTTGGGAGCTCCATTGCGCTCGCCGATGTGGTTCCGGAGCGCCTCTCGCTCGAGACGGGATG
>CAJWOS010000366.1 GCA_913044235.1 uncultured Pseudomonadota bacterium | reverse complement strand
CTCGTCCTCGAAAGAGTGTGCGATCTGACTGCCTATGTGCGTCTGGCAAAGTCAAAGAAGGGTACGATTCCTGTTTGGGGGGGCGGAAAATCCCCCGTTTCTTCGGAGCTTGCGCAAAGCGTCAGGGAAAAGCTGAGGGATGCGGCCGAGGGAATTTTCGAGGGACGGGAAATGAAAGCCATGAAGGAGACCCTTGCCCTGCAAGCAAACTGGTCGAGTTTGCCCGGGACGAACCAATTCCTGATCGAAAAGACCAAAACGAGGCAAGGAACAAGCTGGTTTCTTTTTCCCTTCGCGGGTCGTTTGGCTCATGAGGGCATGGCCGCCCTTGTGGGATACCGCATGAGCAAGATGGAGCCCATGACACTCTCTGTTTCTTTCAACGATTACGGCTTTCACCTATGCTCCAATTCCGACAGGGAGATCGGGAATGAAGAATGGAAAACGTTACTCTCGCCGGTTAACTTGCTCGATGAATTGGTCGAATGCGGGAACGGGAGACAATGACGAAAACCTGATTCTGGTGGAGTCTCCGTCGCTTGCCGCTCCGATGATGGAAGAGTTCTGCTCCCTTGTGGAGGTGGCCACGGTCCATCCCGACTTTACGGGCGCCCTCCCGGACCTCTGTGACGGGGTTGTTGCCGTGCCGGAGATCCTCCCCGCGGTGGTCATCAACGAGGTCGACGCGTCGCAGGTACGGGTGCACACCGGTCATCGGTTTGTGGAACTGGTGTCAGACGAGGACGCCGCGGTGGACCTCGACGGGTGGCGTGTCGTGTCCAGTGGTGGACATGTGGTGCACACGTTTGAAGATGCGATGCTTTCTCCTCTGGGCGTGGTAGTGCTCGTGGGCTCCGAGTGGTCAGGGGCGTCCTCGAACACCCTGAAAGCCACCGGCGCGATGCCGCATGGACTGAGCGATGCACTGATCCTTGAGGATGCATCGGGCACAACCGTGGACACATTTCCGATGGCCGGAATGCCTCCGACCGGGAGCCTGAACCGGTGGTTCGACGGCGACTCGGAGGCCGAAGTGGGCTCTCATGCACAGCTCACGGCCGGTGCGCGTCGTGCGAGTCCTGGTCAGCGGATGGATGGTGGTCAGTGGACCGACGGCCCGGCCCCCGCAGCATTCGTGATGAACGAGCTGCTGGCCAATCCTGTCGGAACCGACCTTGGGGCGGAGTTTGTTGAGCTTGTCAACGATGGCCCTGTGCCGCTCGACCCTACGGGATGGACGCTGTGTGATGCATCGGGTGTGTGCCACACCTTTGGTCCCCCGGCACTGCTTCCGGGTGAGGCCCTGGTGCTCTTCGACCGCGGAGATCACGCGAATGTGCCGGGCGTGCGGCTGGCAGAGTCGGAGCGGCTGTCGCTCAACAATAGTGCAGAGACCATGACACTCACGCAGCCCGACGGGTCGATTCACGACACGGTCTCGTGGTCGTCGAGCACGGAAGGGGTCTCGCTGAATCGCTCGGTGGATGGTGGCGCAGGCGCCGACATGGTGCGGCATGACCAGGTGCAGGGTGCGGTCTCCGACACATCGGCCGGTCTGCAGGTGAATGGTACGGGATGGTAGGTGCGCGCGATTCGGCGTGAACCCACATCGTTCCACTGCCAGTCCGCAGCCCTGCATCATGGTCTTCAGGGCATTCACAGGCACGGTACCTCATGCGCTCCCCGAGGTTGGGGGCGAAGGCACAGCGGACTGGGGACGGACTCGACGCTGGCTTGCCTCGCTACATCAACACCCCGATGGCGCTTGCTTGCTCGGACGGAGGCAGCTCGGTGTGGCCGAGCCGCTGCCGGATGTTCCGCTCGATCTTGATCGACAGTGCCTTGAGTGGCAGGCCGTTGAAGAACAGAGAGAAGGGGTCTTCGAGCACGCGACCGGCTTCGCTGATCAACAGAAAGGACAGCGAAACGAGTACATTGATGGGAATGGCAACCCATCCGAGGTCGTGAACGAGAGCAAAGGGCAGCAACAACGCAAAGTACTGGATCAGCAGCTCCGCGATGAAGCCCACTCCGCGGGGCAGTGGGGTGCCCTTGATGCGCTCACAGCCGCCTTGGATGTTGAGGAAATCCATGAGCGTGCTGTCCATGCACTCCACACGATGTCCGCCGAGTCGTCCGGCATCGTTGAGGGCGACCACGGCCTTGAGCTGACGGTCGAGCAGCGCATGGGTGAGGTTCGTGCTGCCACGCAGCTCCTCATCGTCTTCTGCGAAGCGCATGTAGTCGACGTCTTGCCAGGGGTCCTGGCCACGAAGGAGACAGCGCAATGCGTGCACATAGGTGACGTGACGCAGCACCATTGTCTCGGCGACCTCGCGGTCCTCTGGCTTGGTGAACTGCACCGCCTGGCTGCTCCAGTGGCGGGATGAATTGATCATTCGGCCCCAAAGCTTTCGCCCTTCCCACCATCGGTCGTATGCCTGATTTGCGCGAAACGAGGCAAAGATACCGATTGCCGCACCAATGATGGACAGAGGAACGACGGGCAGCACGAGGAAGCTGAGGCCAGCCGGCTCAATCAGGAGCCATGCGATGAGGCCAAAAGCCGCGAACATGAGTGCGCTGCGACCTTGCCACCAGAGGAGGCGAATGGGGCGCCGCTTGAAGGACATCGTCATCATGGCGAGACTCCGGGGTGAGGGGCTGCGCAATCATAGCCGCAGTGGGTGGCTGCTGGGTGGAGAGAGGAGTCGCGGTGGGCTGGCGCGTGGAAGGCGCTCAAGCCCCAGGCAGCCAGCGCCTCTGGGCTGGGTTGCAGTGATCGTCGGGTCCTGCCGCCATCATGAACATGAGGAGGTCGCTCTGGTACACTCCCGCGCATGAACGATGACCCGATCCGTCGCCGCGCCGACCTCCTCTCTGAATTTTTCTCCCATGCGCCCATGAAGGGCACATTCGGGATGACCCTCAGTTTCGACGAGGCCGGCGATGCGACGTTTCACATGCCGAACAACCCACAGATGCATCACTCGTTTCGCGACACCCATGGCGGGGTGATCGCCACGCTGATCGACAATGCGGGATGGTTTACGGCCGCCACCCGCTACGACTTCTGGGTGAACACGAGTGAGCTTACGGTGCGGCTGCTGGAGCCAGCGAATCAAGAAACGCTCATTGGGCGGGGCTCGATCATCCGCGCCGGTGGTCGGGTCTGTGTCGCCAGTATGACTGTGCACAGTGCGTCGGGTCGGCTGGTGGCCACGGGTTCGGGCAGCTTCATGGTGAGCAGCAAGCGCATCGCCTTGCCGGGGAAAGGATAGCGTTGCCGGTCAGGTGCTGCTCGATGGGGTGCGGAGACGGTGCTCCTCCACTGCACTGAACAGCACGGGAACCACGAACAGGGTCACCACCGAAACGGCCATGCCCCCCACGAGCGGCAGTGCCATGGGCACCATGATGTCAGACCCGCGGCCGTGAGAGGTCACCACGGGCAGCAACGCGAGCAGCGTGGTGGCAGTGGTCATCAGGCAGGGACGCACCCGGCGCAGCCCCGCATCGAGCACCCGACGGCGCACTTCGGGCACGGTGTGTACGGGGGCGCGCGCCAGGTCTTGGTGGAGCCAGGTGGCCATCACCACGCCGTCGTCGGTGGCGATGCCGATGAGCGCGATGATGCCGACCCACACAGCCAGAGAGAGGTGCACGGGGCCCACCTGGAACAGCGACTGCAGGTCGATGCCGAGCGGGACGAGCGCAAGGAATCCCGGCTGGCCGTAGAGCCACAGCAGCGAGAAAGCCCCGGATGTGGCCACAATCACGCCACTGGAAACGATCAGCGTGGTGGAAACACGCCGGAATTGAATCGTGAGCAGCACAAAGATCAGTGCGATGGCCACGGGAACGAGCACTTTTAGACGCCCTTCGCTGCGGAGCTGCGACTCGTACGTGCCGGCGAAGGTGTAGCTTACCCCCTCGGGGAGGGTCAGCGATCCCGATGCGAGGGCGTCTTCGATGCGCTCTCCTGCAGCCTGAACCACGTCGACCTCGGCCGTTCCCGGCGTGGCGTCAAAGAGCACGTTGCCCGTGAGGAACGTGTCCTCAGACTGAATCACCTGGGGTCCCTTGACGTAGGAAAGCTGCGCCAGCTGTGACAAGGGAACCGCACCACCGCCAGGCACGGAGATAGACAGCCGCTCCAGTGCCTCGATGCTGTCTCGATCTTCACGGGCGTAGCGCACACGAATCGACGAGCGCTCCCGACCTTCGACGGTTCGGGTGAGGGTGCGACCGCCGAGGGCGAGATCGAGAACGCTCTGCACATCGACCACCCGAAGTCCGAAGCGTCCCAGGGCCGAGCGGTCGAGCGCCAGCTCCAGGTAGGGCTTCCCCACGACTCGCTGGGCGAAGACCGAGGCGCTGCGCACGCCTGGAGTGGTCTGGAGGAGGGGTTCCAGTGCGAGACCGAATTGCTCGATGGTGTCGAGATCCGGCCCCCGCACCTTGATGCCCATGGGTGCTCGCAGACCACTCTGGAGCATCACCAGCCGCGCTCCGATGGGCATGAGTACTGGCGCACTGGTGAGGCCGGGCAGGTTGCCAGCGCGCGTGAGCTCCGTCCAGATGTCGTCGGTGGACTGGATGTGGTCGCGCCACTGCCGCACCCTCCGGCCATCGGGCTCGGTGCGGTACTCGGGGTGAATGGTCACCAGTGTCTCGATCATGGACACCGGGGCTGGATCCAGTGCACTCTCCACCCGGCCGATCTTGCCCACCACACGGTTGACCTCCGGGATCTGAGCGATGGAGGCGTCGAGGGCCGAGAGCATTTGCTGCGCCTCGCCAATTGATGCATGGGGCATCGTGGTGGGCATGTATAGAAAGGAGCCCTCGTCGAAGGACGGCATGTACTCGCGGCCAAGCCCCGGAAATGTGTGCGCCAGTGCGGAGATGGGTGCACTGGTCTGCACAGCCTTCGGGAGCGCGTGCAGGATGGGGCCCACGCCTATCCAGGAAGCGAGGCCAAAGGCCACCATTCCGGTGGGCAGCGTGAGGAAGGACCGCTTGTGGGCAAGCGCAGTGGCGAGCAGGCGCGGATAGCTCCAGGTGAACAGGGTGAATGTGCCCAGGACCGTCACGAGCAGGAGTCCAGTGAACAAGAGGTTGAGCGCGTAGCCGTGGCTGTGGCCCAGTGGCATCCAGTCCACCACGAGCAGGACGGATACTGCGCCCACCACCACAACTTGTTCCGTTCGATCCCCTGCGGTGCGCACTCGCTCGGCCAGTCTGTCGCGCACCAGCCGCCAGCCGGCGAGGGCCACCACGAGCAGTCCCCCCGGTACGCTGACCCAGAGTGCAGCGATTCCGAGGCCGCCGAGCAGCCAGTCCCGCAGGTACCGGACTTGAAGAGGGGATGCGCGGGTGGCTTTGGGGCCGGGACGTTCCGCGACGAGGACCAAGCCGGGCAGCACCAGTACCGCCAGGGCAAAGGCCACCACCATCGCGAAGGTCTTGGTGAGCGCCAGGGGCGCGAACAGCCGCAGCTCCGTCTCGGTGAGGCCAAATACGGGCAGGAAGCTCACCACGGTGGTGAGCACAGAGGTGAGCACCGCGGGAGCGACCTCAGCGGCAGCGCTTCGAATGGTGGCCAGCCGTGCGGTAGAGGTGCTGTGGAGTCTGCGTTCGATGTTCTCCACGAAGACGATGCCCACGTCGACCATCGTGCCGATGGCGATGGCGATGCCTCCCAGAGCCATGATGTTGGCATCCACCCCGGTGGCCTTCATCACCACGAAGGTGCCGAGCACCCCGAGGGGAACCATCGAAGACACCAGCAGCGAGCTGCGCAGGTTCCGCATCATCACGAGCACCACGATGATGGTGACCAAGATTTGTCGGTACAGCGCAGTGGAGAGCGTGGAGAGGGTCTCGCCGATGAGGTCTGAGCGGTCGTAGAACGGAACGATGGTGACCCGACTCTGCCGTCCGTCTTCCAAGCGGCGAACGGGCAGTCCCGGCTGGATGGAGGCGATCTGCGCCTTCACGGCATCGATCACCTGGAGCGGGTTGGAGCGGTAGCGCGCCACGACCACGCCCCCTACGGCCGGAGCACCGGCATCGTCGAGTGCACCCCTTCGGAGTGCGGGGCCCTCCGTGACCCTTCCCACGTCGCGAATGCGGATCGGTGTACCGTCTCGCGCGACGATTACAGATTTTTCGACATCTTCGAGGGACTCGACGAAGCCCACGCCCCGCACCAGATATTCCACGCCATTGATCTCGAGGGTGCGCGCTCCTACATCCAAGTTGGAGCGTCGCACCGCGTCAGCCACCTCTTCGATCGACACCCCGTAGGCCTGCAATGCATCGGGATCAACGTCGACTTGGACCTCGCGCACATAGCCGCCCACCGAGGCCACTTCCGAGACGCCCGATGCGGCCTGCAGTGCGTAGCGCACCGTCCAGTCTTGGACAGACCGGAGCTCGTCGGGGTCCCAGCCCCCCACCAGCTCGCCGGTCTCGGGGTCGCGGCCCTCCAGCGTGTACCAATAAACCTGGCCCAGAGCAGTGGCATCTGGGCCCAGCATGGGGCGAACGCCATCGGGCACGGTTCCCGGCGGCAGGGAGGCCAGCTTTTCGAGAACTCGCGAGCGAGACCAGTAGAACTCCACCTCGTCGTCGAAGATCACTGCGATGGACGAAAAGCCCAGCGCGGAGGAACTGCGGACGGTGCGCACCCCGGGAATGCCCAGCAACGCGGTGGTCAGTGGGTAGGTGATCTGATCTTCGACATCGCGTGGGCTGCGGCCCGACCACTCGGTGTAGACGAGCTGCTGGTTGTCGCCGAGGTCGGGAATGGCATCGACAGGCACCGGACTGCGCGGAATGGGCAGATCGACAGAGAATGGCGCAACCGAAACGCCCGCACCCACGAGGAGGAGCACCAGGACTGCGATGGGCAGACGGTGCTTGAGGACGGCGTTGAGGATCGGATCCCAGAGGGTACGCGGCCGGTCGGAAGCCATCAGCCCGGACTCCGACCGCGGGCCTCAGACGCGAGGTGCTGGTTGGGTTCGATGGTGGCCTGCAGCGCACCGCAGGTTCGCATGGATGCGCCATAGTAGGCGTTGTCGACCACGGTGCTGGCTTGGATCCAGGTGCCGCCCTGGTTGTCGAAAGCCATCGGACAGAACGCCACATGGACGGGCTGTTCGAGTGGGTTGCCGAAGCGGGTGAGCACGGTCTGGATCGTGGCCGATAGGCCGGCGAATGTGCTGCGAGCCAGCGCGATGGAGTCGGCGCGGGCCACGAGGCTGGCGTCGGTCCGCAGCGACTGCGAAAGAGGTCGCCAGACGGCGTCGGCCTCCTCGGGCAGGTGGACGGCACCCCGGCGAGTGTGATTGTGCAGGTGCTCGCAGGTCGGGAGCACTCGCTCTTTGGGATGGCGGATGGCTCAGTGTGGGC
>CAJWOS010000365.1 GCA_913044235.1 uncultured Pseudomonadota bacterium | reverse complement strand
TGGTCGACCGGTGGCATCGGGTCGGGGCGGTCCGTAAACCAAGCGGTCGCCCCATCATACCGAAGGGCGACCGCCAGCTCCGTGGCATCCAGACGCGCAGGATCCACACTGCGCCAGTGCTCAAAGGCCCCCACCCAAAGCACCCAGCCGGTCGCCGCGACCGCCAAGATTCGCCGGATTGGCGGGGTTCGCAGGCCCGCCACCATGGAGAGAACCGCAAACCCAAAGGGGTAGAGGTGCGCGAAATACCGGGACGGGGCTCCCGTTGGCACGGTGGGATCGAGGCTGGTGTGCCGCGTGAGCCAGAGCGTGGCGAGCAAGCCCACCACCAGATGGATGCCCAGCCACGCCGCAGCGCGGTTGGACCCCCGCGAGTCTTCATCGCCGCGACGCCCGACCAGCGACACCGCCAGCACACCGGTACCCAAGATGACCAGACGCGTGGCCCACTCTGCCTGGGCTGCAAAGACCCCATAGGCCGCCGTCGGCGCCTGAATGAACGCGCGCGCTCGGGCCTCGGTCCGCCATCGAGCCAGCTCCACCACATCGTCGGCGCGGGTGTGCAGGAGCGGACCTCCGTTCTTGCCAATGAAACCGGTGAGCCGGTCGAGGGGGAGGCCTCGTGGATACCCAAGCCCGTCGAGCCAGCCTGTGGACAACACCCACTGCAGCACCCCCACACCCACGAGAGCTGCCACCATCACGGTCAGTAGTGCCGTCTGCAGTGCACGAAGGCTCGGGTGACAAATCCAACGCGCCATCGCTACGCCGAGCGTCGCGCTGACGGCCGGCAACGCGAGTGCTGGGTTGAGCAGTGCCGCAAGCCCGGTGCAAAAGCCCATGCCCACTGTGCGCAGTCCTTGCTGTCCCTCGGAGGCAGGATGGGCCATCCATGGCAGCGCCACGCAGACCAGCATGGCTTGTATCAGGCCAACCGTTTCGTGGGTCCCCCAACAGAGGAGGTTCAACCCCAGCCACACCGGCGGACCGAGAGTTGCCGCTGCGGCAAACACCACCAGCACCAGGGAGGATCCGGTCGCCCGCCAAAGCCCCACCATCCAGAGCCCCACGGTGAGCGTAGACTGGGTCAGCGCAACCCCACGCAACAACCCCGTACCCAAGACGACTCCGGTGGCTTCGACCCACGCGAGCATGACCACACCCAGCGCCCCGAGAGTGCCGTGCATCTGGTTGCCCACCAACCGGCAAGCGTGCAGTAAGTCGGCACGTGCTTTCGGGTCCGCGAGCTGCTCGAAGACCGAGCGGTCTGAAAACTCCGCGATGACCGAAAGGAAGCCATACTCAGCCGGGTTCACGTCTGTGAACAAGTGCCCAACCGATGCGAGCACCCACAGCCGGTCGAGCACGAAGACCAGAGCGAGGGCGAGGAGAATCGCCCACGCCCGTGGATGGAGCCGGTGTGCGCGGCCGATCAGCGGAGGTTCTGGAGTGGGAGTCCGTGCGCCTCTGCCACGGCACCATATGTGACCGCGCCATGCGCCACGTTGACCCCTGGCACCAGCTCCGGTGCTGCGTCGAGCGCTCGCTCCCAGCCAAGGTCGGCGAGCATCATGCCGTAGCGCAAGGTGGCATTGTTCAGTGCGAAGGTGCTCGTGCGTGCGACTGCGCCGGGCATGTTGGCCACGCAGTAGTGCACCACTCCATCGACCAGGTAGGTGGGCTCAGCGTGAGTGGTGGGGCGGGTGGTCTCCGCGCATCCACCCTGGTCGACCGCAACATCGACCAGGACCGCTCCGGGCTTCATGTCGGAGAGGTGCGCGCGCTTGATGAGGTGCGGCGCCTTCGCACCGGGGATGAGCACAGCCCCGATGACCAGATCGGCTTCGGCGATGGACGCCGCCAGGTTGCCTGCGTTGCTGAAGACCGTCTTCACAGATCCACGGTACCGACCGTCGATGTCGCGAAGCACATCGAGGTTGATGTCAAGCACGGTGACATCCGCACCGAGGCCCACAGCCATCGCCATGGCATTCTGGCCCACGATTCCGCCCCCGATCACCGTGACCTTTCCGGGTGCCACTCCAGGGACGCCGCCCAGGAGGACTCCCCGTCCACCCGCGTGCTTCTCGAGACTGCGAGCACCAGCTTGGATCGAGAGTCGGCCGGCCACTTCGCTCATCGGCGTGAGCAGCGGTAGCTTGCCATCCACCTCGATGGTTTCGTAGGCAATCGCCACACAGTTCGATGCGAGGAGGGCATCGGTCTGGGGGCGGTCTGGCGCGAGGTGAAGATAGGTGTAGAGAATCTGGTCAGCGCGGATCTTCCCATACTCTGGCGCGATCGGCTCCTTCACCTTCCAGATGAGACCTGCGTCTCCCCAGACCTCATCGGCAGAGTCCACCATCGTGGCTCCAGCGGCGATGTACTCGGCATCGGGAATCCCCGATCCGAGCCCTGCCCCCTTCTCGACGAGGACCCGATGCCCGCGGCCAACCAAGGCACGGGCACCGGCAGGGACGAGCCCCACCCGATTTTCTTGCGGTTTGATCTCTTTGGGAACGCCGACGATCATGGGACTCTCCGTGGGTATGCCTCGGACGGGCACACGATGGATGAGGATGGGTAGAGCAGGCCTGTTCGGTACCCTCGCACAACACCACTCGCTCTCACGAGGCCTCAACCCTCGGGACATCCAGAGGCTCAAGAGTGCACTGTCCGGATTTGGGTACCACACCCTGCGGCCAGCGTTCTACCATCCCCCACGAAACCATCACCACGACGTTCAAGTCAACACCGGAATGTCACAACACGACCCATTTTGGAAAACCGTTCACACCGGTTCCACCGCCACCACACGCCCCCCGGCCACCGCATCCCAGGGCGAGATGCGACAGGCCCTGAACGGGGTTACGTCTTTCCGGTCGTACAGCGCGAACAGTCGTGGCCATCTTGCATCCGACCTGCCTTGCGGCACCCGCCGGCCCCCCTACGCCGGCCTCTTTTTCCCCGATCCATGCTCCGCCTTTCGGGCGCTCGGATCCAACCTGTGAGCGTTGCGTGCCTGACGGCCCCGAACCCAAAACCCACCTTCCGTCTGGCTTCGGTTCCTTGGAAGACGCCGACAGTCCGACTGAAGAGGCCCCGCACAACCTCGACAGCCGGGCCATCGCTTTGGGCATCGTGCGGAGTCCGATCAAGTCCACTGGCAATCCCGCGCAACCTGCGCGCATCTCGGTCGACTTTCCCTCGGGCGCCGCGTTCCGTTCGCTCTGTGGCGAGCTCGGTGCCCACTTCCAAGTGGTGAGCGAGACCCTCGGAGTTGCGGTTCGACAGCGCGGCGAGCGGGTCCTTGTGCAGGGACTCGAGGCGGGAGTCTCGATCGCTGCCGAAGTACTGATTCAGCTGTTCCAAGTGGCTGAGCTGGGGCAGACGCTCTCCAGTACCGACGTCGATCAGGCCTGCCGCATGCTCCGTGCCGAGCCCGATGTTCGTCTGGACCAGCTCTTCCGAGAGTCCATTCCCATCGGCGTTGGCAGAAAGCGGATCCATCCCCGCTCCATTCGCCAGCGCGCCTACATCCGAGACATCGAGAAGCACACCCTCACCTTTGGTGTGGGACCAGCGGGAACGGGAAAGACCTTCCTCGCCATGGCCATGGCGCTGTCGTCTCTGTTCTCCGACGAAGTACAGCGCATCATCCTGTGCCGTCCCGCCGTGGAAGCGGGGGAAAAGCTCGGCTTCCTGCCAGGCGACCTCACCGAGAAAGTGAATCCCTACCTCCGTCCCCTCCTCGACGCACTCAACGACCTCTCCGGCTACGACAAGGCGCAGCGTCTCATGCAACGGGGCACCATCGAAATCGCACCGATCGCATTCATGCGTGGGCGCACTCTGTCGGATGCATTCGTGATCCTCGACGAGGCGCAGAACACGACCGCTGCACAGATGAAGATGTTCCTCACCCGAATCGGCAGCGGGTCGAAGGTGGTCGTGACCGGCGACGTGACCCAGATCGACCTTCCCCGCGGAACGCGCAGTGGCCTCGTTGATGCCTTGCGGGTCCTCGAAGGGGTCCCTCGGATTGGTCGTGTTCAATTCACCGACATCGATGTGGTCCGACATCCGCTCGTCTCTACCATCATTCGCGCCTACGACCGCGATGGGGGCCGAGCATGAACGCACCGGACTCGAACACGCCCCCCGCCTCCAAGCGCCGCCTTATGATCAACGATCGCCTTCGGCGCGCACTCGTCTTGGTGCTGGTTGCAGTCGCGAGCGCGCTGCTCGTGGTCGAGTTTTCGGGGCCGCCGCCGCGGGCGTACACCGCCGGAGAGGTTGCCGATCGAGATGTCTTCGCACAGCGGAGCTTTGAATACGTCGACAAGGCCGAGACCAACGCCCTCCGCATGGAGGCCGAGGAAACCGTTCGGCCCGTGTTCACCTACGACGGCGGCGTCTCGGGTCGAATTCAGAATCGCATCCGCACCGCCTTCGACACCGCACGGCAGCTTCGCGCCGATGCCTTGCTCGAGGCTCGTGCGGAGGGCCGTGAGGAGCTGTCTCGCGCCGAACTGTCGGACCTCTCGCGCAAATTCCTCGCGAGCCTCCAGGTGCGGCTCGACCCTGAGGAGCTCGACCTCATCGCCGACAATCGCTGGTCTGAAGAGCTTGAGACCCGCAGCATCGAGCTGCTCGCCGAGGGAATGACCGGCTTCATCATCGCCAACCGCAACACACTGCCTGTGGGTGAGGCCGCTGTGACTGTGCTGCGACTGGTCCGAGACGGAGACACCACCCGTCAAGAGGAGACCATCCTCTACGATTTCTCGCGGATTGCCGGCCCCAGCGATGCCCGTCAGACGATCTCGCTCCTGGCCCTTGAAGATGCCAAGGAAGCGAGTGCCATCGAGAAGAGTGCCATTACTCTCGCGCGGGCAGCGGTCCGGCCCAACTTCGCGTATGACCAGCGCGAGACCGTTGAGCGGCGCCAGCGGGCCGTCGACTCGGTCCCCGAGGTCGTACTGCAAGTCTCGAGTGGCACCTCGCTCGCCCGTACCGGCGAGGTACTCACCGACCGACACGTGGCGATGATCGCAGCGATGTCTTCGTCCCGAGCCCGCTTCGGCAGCGCGCCCATCGTGCTCTCCCTCATGGCCATCCTCGGCCTGCTCGCCGTGGGCGTGTACCAATACGCACGCGGCGCATTTCCCCGCCAGACCGCCAACAGTCGCGATCTGGAAGCCGCAGCCGTGCTCTTGTTGCTGGTGCTGGCCACCGCCCGGCTCATCGTGGGCGCCTCCACGCCCCTCGGTCTGGCCTTGGAGAATGTGTCGGTCAATGCGTTCTGGTACTTGGTGCCCGTCGCGGGCGGCGCGATGCTCGTGCGCATTCTGCTCAACGCCGAGCTGGCACTGATCTGGACCATCCTGGTTGCGGTGATCTTGGGCCTGATGATGGACCAAGACGTTCTCTTCACACTGTTCTTCGTGCTGTCCGGCGTGACCGCTGCAGGTGCCGTTGCAGGGAGCCGGGAGCGGGTCGCGGTCCTGAAGGCCGGCTTCCTCGCAGGACTCTTCAACGCCGCAGCCGCGCTGCTGTTGTCCCTGGTACAGGTCTACCTACAAGACCCGGTCGGCATCAATGGCGAGGCCGCGGCCCTGCCACTCTCTGCGGTCCTGTTCGCTTTCATCGGTGGCGTCCTGTCCGGTGTACTGGTGCTCGGTCTCGTGCCGGTGTTCGAGCTGTTCGGCTTCGTCACTGACTATCGGTTGCTCGAGCTGGCCAACCTCAACCACCCACTGCTCCGCCAGCTCATGCTGCGGGCACCCGGCACCTACCACCACTCGGTCACGGTCGCCCAGCTGTCGGAGGCCGCTGCTGAGGCCATCGGTGCAAACGCGCTCCAGACCCGCGTGGCATGCTACTTCCACGACATCGGGAAAGCCGTCCAGCCGAAGTACTTCATCGAAAACCAGCGCGGTGGCCCCAACCCGCACGACAAGCTTCCGCCCCGCACCTCGGCACGGGTAATCATCAATCACGTGGTCGACGGCGAGGGCATCGCACTGCAGTACAAGCTGCCTCAGCCGGTGATCGACGGCATTGTGATGCATCACGGCACGGGTCTGATCCAGTACTTCTACGCCATGGCCCTCAAAGAGGCCAAGCCTGGCGAAGTCGTCCGCGAAGCCGACTTTCGCTATCCCGGACGCCTGCCCGATACCCGCGAAGCCGGCATCATGATGCTGGCCGACAAGGTGGAGGCAGCCACTCGGACCCTCAAGGACAAGTCTCCCGAGAGCCTGCGCGGCTTGATCCAGAAGCTGGTGAACGCCACACTGATGGACGGTCAGCTAGAGAAGTGCCCTCTCACCATCAAAGACCTCTACACCATCATCGACGCATTCGTCGAGACGCTTCTGGGCATCTACCACCACCGCATTGACTACCCCGGCATTCCAAGCCGGAGCGAACCCACGGCTTCCCCGCCTCCCGAGCGGCCCAGCGGACCGGTCATCACCCTGGAAATCCAAAACCCCCTGGTCCAACAGCACACCGCCGACTCCGAGACGGCCGATCCCGTCGCATCGCCGGATGCAGCGGCACCTGCGACCACCGAGCCGCAGTCCGGTCCCATCGATCCCCAGACCGGCCTTCCGTTCATGCGCCCGCAGCGAACGATCACGCCCGACGAAGACTACGAGAGCGCCGACCACATTCCCACACCCTACGAGTGGGCCCGAGGCAATCGAGATGGCAAGTGAGGCGCCAACCGCGTCTGGTTGCGACGGCCACTGGGCCACACCCCCGCCCCCCGACCTCGCAGGAAACCCGCTCCTTTCACAACTGCTGATCCAGGCCCAACGACTGCTCGTGAGCATCGACTTTGCACATGCCGAGCTCTCTGTGGTGCTCTGCGACGACCCACACATTCAAGCGCTCAACCGCGACCATCGACAGATCGACCGTCCAACCGACGTGTTGAGCTTCGCGATGCAGGAAGGCGAAGGCCAGCTCGACGACGACCCCGTGCTCGGAGACCTGGTGATCAGCATCGACACCGCCCGTCGTCAAGCCGCTGAGCTTGGGCACTCCCTGGACCACGAACTGCGGGTGCTGCTCGTGCACGGCCTGCTGCACCTGCTCGGCTACGACCACGAGACGTCGAGCACCGACGCCGAGGAAATGCGCACTGCAGAACAGAAGCTGCTGGCTCGCCTGGGCGACGCGGAGTCCGGCCTCATCGATCGCGTGCAGACACCGAGTGGGGTCACCGGTCTGCCGACGGCTTGATGCCCCGCAGTCGCCAAAACGACAGCCATCCGAGCGGGATGATGGCAAATCCTGCGAGCGTGACCAGCGCGAGCCCCATCACCACGAGATTGCCGAGCGAACGAACGCCCCGGTGTTCGGCGATGACCAGACTCAGAAAGGACAGGATGGTGGTGAGCGCGGACAGCAGGG
>CAJWOS010000364.1 GCA_913044235.1 uncultured Pseudomonadota bacterium | reverse complement strand
ACGAGCCGCGGCGCGAGGTCGCGCGTCCGCTCGAGCAGCGCGGGCCGCCGGTCCGCGAGCCGCCGCGCGCCGCCGCCCGTGAGCACGAGCGCCGACCACGCCGCGCAGCAGGCCTCCGCGGCGGCGGCGTCCGTTCCGACGCAGCCCTCGGCGACCTCGGCGAGGACTCCGGCGTCCCAGGGCCGCGCGCAGCGGCCCGTCGCCACGGCGTCGACGCGGGCCAGGCACGCCGCGAACCGTCGCCTCGCGCGCGTCGCCGCGGGGTCCGCGGTCGCCGTCGACGAGCGCGCCTGCGCGTGCGCCGCCCCCAGCGCCTCGAGCTCGGCGTCGTCGCCGGGGCGCAGAGAGCCGGCTGCGGCCGCGGCCTCGAGGACCTCGCACGCGGCGCGCGCCGCCCTCGCGCTCGCTCACGCGCTTGTTGCCACTGCCGCCTCGCCCCCCCTTCTGCTTCTCACGCGCGGCGCGCAGGTCGCCGAGCCGCTGGGCGTGGCGCCACCGCTGTGCGGCGCAGCTGGTGGTAGCGCTTGGGGCTTTGGCCGCGTGCTGCGGCTCGAGCACGCCGCCCTGGGAGTGCACGCACTGCTGCCGTCGGCCTGGGGCTGGTACCCGATTGGCACGGCAGTGCTCTTTGCTGTCGCCGCGGTGGGGACCTTCATCTTGGGCGGCTATCTCCTGAACTTGGCGCAGGGCCTCAGGGGCACGGACGCCGTGCCGCTCTACCCGTACGCCGCGGCTTATGTGGAGGGCGACTTCAAGTGAGGTGGCAGATCCGGCGCTGCCCGTCCGAGCGTGCACGGTTTCATTTGCGCGAGAAATACACTCCACACGTGCTATGAATCCTGATCGGGCGGCTAGGAATCGCACAGCTGATCTCCTAAGAGTAGAGCTCTACCCAAAAGAGTAGAGGATCAGCTGAACGATCCGGGCTTCCCGGTTGCCTTTCCCGGCTCGCCTACGATGTCAATCAATTTCTTACTCTGCCTAAGCAGCCTACACACACACCAGTAGAGAGACACACGGAGGTTCGTCGCCTACTTCCTCCTCTGCAGATGCGCCGGCCGCGAGATGCGTGGCGAGCTCAACCTTGCGCAATTCCTTGCGCTGCCGGCGGCCCGCACGCTGCGCACGCCGGCGCACGCCAGCCCGCAGCAGAGTGCGCGGCAAGAGAGTGGCCACGCGGGCCCGCCGAGCGAGGGTGGCTACCGCTTCCACGGCGTCGTCTTCCACCTGCCGGGGGCGGTCCGACGGTCGGGCCACGATGACCTGCATGGCCCGGCGGATGATGCGCTCTTCCTCGATGCGAGAGCGCTCGAGGGCACGGAGGCCACCCACCGCATGCCACCGGTCGAGCAGGCGCTGGAGGGGCGGGGCCTTGCCCACCCGATGCGGCTCCACGAGCTCCACGGCCATGCTTCCCCCAAACACCATGTGGTTGGTGCAGAAGCTGTCGAACCAGAAGGCACGGAGCTGGAGAGAGATGCCTCCCACCTCGCTGTTGCGGATCACGATGCCGCGGCGAAGCGGCCGACCGTGGGGTGTGGGCAGCTCGTGCCCAGGTGCGTCGCACACGAGAAAGCAGAAGAGGTCGCGGTCACTCGAAAAGAGGGCGCGGTCGGTGTCGGGCCGGTGGACCGATGCCGCGGCAGGCACCCATCCTTCCGCCAGGATGGGCTCCACGAGCTGATCGAGAACGTCGAGATCCCAGGTGCGGCTGTATGCAGACGACTGCACGCTGCGCAGCCGGGTGGGACCATCGCGCCGCTCTTCCACCAACAGAGTGGCATCCGCCCGCAGCCCGCGGCCTTCGGTGAGCGACCGCTCGAACCGCTCATTGAGGGCTGCAGCCCCGAGCTCCGGGCTGAGCACCCGCACCGCCTTGGCCGGCAGCCCTACGGCCGAGGAGATCTGGGCCGCGGCAAACGCACTCGGCACAAGGTGCTCGCCGTCGACATCGAGCACGATGCCCTCGGTGCCGGGCAGGGCACGGACCGACGCAGGGTCGAGGGCACGGGTGCTGGCAGAAGCCCGACGCGCCGTGAGGGCCTCACGCAAGACCGGCACGGTGTCGAAGCGCTGATCTGGGGGGCGATGCCCCCAGCGCGCACCGGAGAGAGAAGGGCGGGCATTCATGGAACCTCCTGCAAGGACCCCTCCCCGGTAGGATCAAACGCCCTCCTTCGACGGACACTTTCTGACCACCCCACCGATCGAAATTCGAGGCCCAATTTTCGGACTGGGCCACGCCGCGGGTCTACAGTTCTCCCCGCAAGGATGGTTCCATGCGTTCTTTCACTTCCCCGCTCCTGCTCGTGAGCATCTGCGTGGCCTGTGCATCCGAGCCGAAGCCCAGCGCACCCGGCCACACCAGCCCCGGCCCGAGCGACCTCCCCGGCGGGCTCACGCGCGCAGAGGACCCGGTGGTGCTCACGGGTGCACAGGTCTCGGGCCCAGGTGCGGTCGACGCCCGCGATGTGGTGGCCTTTGCACGCGAAGCCAACGCGTGGCGACAGATCCCCGTGCAGGTCGACGAGCGCCTCATCCAGGACTTCTGCGAGATCTACGGCAAGAGCTCGGGCCGCTGGACCGCCGAGCCCGCCTGCAAGACCAACCAAGTGGTGACCGCCCTCTTCTATGCCGACCCCGAGACCTTCACTGGCGCCGATCCCGACCCCTCCCTCGACCTCGATGACGAGGTGGTGTTCATGGCCCGCGACGCCGGCGACCGGGTGGTGAGCTGGAGCGACCCGCCGGGCGTGGTGCCCGGCTCCGGCGTGGAGCTCGAGCTCCAAGACGGCAGCGACCAGGCGTGGGTGTACCTGTTCGATCGCCAAGACGCCGCGCTCGAGGCCAGTGCCGGCCAGGACTACGTGCGGTACACCTTCTCCCTCAACGGGCTCGACTACACCACGGAGTACGACCTCTACGGCACCGGATGCGGGGGCGAAGACGCCACCTGCAACCCCACCATGGTGGAAGACTCCACCATCGAAGGCGCCGCCTACCGACGGCACTTCGTGGCCCGCTGGATGACCGACGAGCTGCGGATCACCGCCGGCGATGCCACCGGAGTGGACATCCTCGACCTGCACCAGTCCCGCTTCGGCCCCCAGTCGTGCGGCCGCCACGTGCTCACCTACTCCACCGCAGAGGGTGCATTCATCGCCAACATCGACGGTCCGGTGCGTGCCATCCGCTCCTATCTGGGCGCCAACAGCGGACCACTCACCCAGCGCGACCATATCTTCTATGACCGCCGCGAAGACATCGTGACCCAGCTGCGGGTGCACGCCACGGGCCAGGGCATCATGGACCTGCTCGACTACAGCGAAGCCGCCACCGGCATGACCTACTTCAACGATCTCAACCCCGACGGCCTCACCATCGACGGCGTGCCCGACACCGCCAACGAAGTGGGCCTGCCGCAGTGGGAGGTGGTCACCGGTCCGCAGGGCACGCTGGTGATGACCGGCGTCATCGACGCATCGTTCGAGGCCACCAACGCCCGATTCTTCTGGGCCGACGACACCACCCCTGATTTCCCCCAGTGCAACACGAGCACCACCCTCGATGCACCCGACGACAAGGCCTTTGGCATGAGTGGGGTGTGGCTGGACGGCGCTCTGCCCGACACCGATCCCAAGAACGGCAGCGTGGAGCACACCCTCACCCGCCGCATCCTGTACTACCAGGCGCCGGACCTGGCGCTCGAGTCTGCCCTGTCCCTGGTCGAGGGGGCCCAGCGGCCAGTCGCCGTGCTCGCCCGACCCGCCCAGAGCCTTCCGGACGCCGTTGGCTGCGGCGACGGCACCTGCGATCCCGATGAAGCCTGCGCGCTCGACTGCCTGCCCGTCGATGGCACCTGCGGCGACACGGTGTGCCTACCGCCCGAGAACTCCACCAGCTGTGCCATCGACTGTGCCTTCGATGCCGATGACCCGGCCGACGAGCCCAGCGACTGCGGCGACGGAACCTGCGACCCGGCGGTGGAAAACGAGCTGTCCTGCGCAGCCGACTGCTGGCCGGAGTACGCCAACGAGCTGGCGTGCGCGGATGACGCATGTGGCGGCGAGCTCGATGCGTGCGCCGATGAGCCCGGCTGCGTGGAGGTGGTGTTGTGCGTGGCCGACTGCGTGGAGACCGGCGGGAACGCCAGCGACTGCATCACCGACTGCGCCACGGCCACGGGAGCATCGGCCTACGTGCGCACCACCGCCACCGAGCTGCTCGTGTGCGGCAACGCCAACGGCTGCTTCTGAGCCCCTCCTCCTCTCCTGGGGGAAGGCGGCGAGGAACGCCTCGAAGCCAGCTCAGCGTGCGAGCCGAAATCCCACGTTGATGTAGCGGCGCTCCGGGGCGTCTCGGTGGCGGTGGGATGCACGCAAGCGCGACGGATCGCGCGCCCAGCCGCCCCCCCGGAGCACCCGCTGGGAAGACGCGCTCTCTCTTGCCGTGCCGTCGGCGGGCGCGCCCTCGTACGTCTCGTGCCAGGTGTCCTGGTTCATCTCGAATACGTTCCCCGCGAGGTCGCAGACCCCTTGGGCGCTGTTTCCTTCAGGCTTGCTGCACACCGGCCAGGTGCGGTTCTCGCCACAGCCACTGGTGTGCGAACGCTCCATGTCCGGGCTCATGATGGCTCGGCTGCATGTCGCAGGCTCGTTGCCCCAGGGGTAGGCCTGTTCCTTCCCGCCACTGCGCGCCGCATACTCCCACTCCGCTTCTGTGGGAAGCCGACCACCGGCCCATGCAGCAAATGCCGTGGCCTGCATCCAGTCTACGCAGTTGACGGGGTGGTCTTCCCGAGCTGCATCGCCCCAGTTGCAGGAGACGTTGTCGTCGGGCTCGGTGCAGGCACCGGCGCGCACGCACTTGCGGTACTGCGCTACCGTCACCTCACGCTTCATCAGCTCGAAGCTCGCCACCGTGACCGGATGCACCGGCTGCGCCGCTTCGTGCTCTGCGCTCCCCATCATGAAGCGGCCGCCAGGGATGGGCACCCAGTCCGCGATGCCCGTGCGAGCGATCTCTGCCTCGATGGCCTTCGAGCGCGCAGCCTCCGCTTCATCGCTCCGTGGATGCTCCGGGTAGGCTTCCAGAAAGGCCGTCCAGGCTGCGATCGTGTCTACCGATGCGGCCGCTTGGTACGCTGCCTCTAGTGCGGCCTGTACCGCCTGTTCCGCCCGCCGGTCCAGCTCCCGCTTCCCCAGCCAGCCCCCCACGCCCAGCAGCAGCACCGCGGCCACCGCGGCCACCGCGCCCAGGAGCTTCACGCTTCCGCCAGAGCGCCCAGCTGGAGCCGGACCGGGGCGTGCCCGGTCCCCCACGGGCGGACCCGAGCCGGTGCCCGGTGCCGCGCTCGACAACGAGCGCGCCCCTGCTACCTCTGCAGTCGACAGCGCCACCGTGCCCGGTGCGGTCAGTGCCGACATGGCCGGAGCCACGGGGGCCTTGGTTCCACCCCTGCGGGCCCGCAGCAGAGCCAGGGCCGCCGCCCCGTCTGCCGGGCGCGCGGCCTCCTCCTTCGATCCGAGCGCAGCCACCACCTCGGCCAGCCACGCCGGGCAGTCCGGGCGGACCTGGCGCACATCAGAGATGCCCTCGCTCACGTGCCAGCCGAGCTTCTGGGGCAGGTCCAGCCCCTCGCAGGCCCGCCGACCGGCCAGCAGCTCCCACGCCACCAGCCCCACGGCGTACACGTCGGACGCGGCACTGCCCCCGCCCCGGCTGAAGCGCTCGGGCGCCATGTAGTCGAGCGTGCCCGTCTGCGTGCCCGTCTGCGTGGCCCAGGTGCCGTCGGCGGCGCGGGCGATGCCGAAGTCCGTCAGCTTCACCCGACCGTCCGCACACCGGAAGATGTTGCCGGGCTTGATGTCGCGGTGGACCACTCCTTCGCTGTGGGCGTAGGCCAGGCCGTCCAGGACCTTGTCGAGGATGCGCACCACCTCGTCGATGGGCTGCGGGCCCGCAGCCAGCACCGCTTCGAGATCATCCCCCTCCAACAGCTCCAGCACCATCGCCACCGTGCCGTCGCGCACCACCAGCTCCCGAAAGCGCACGATGCTCGGGTGGTCCAGGCGGTCGAGCGCCCGGCATTCCTTGCGCAGTGCGGTGAGGAAGGCCGGGTCGTCGCGCACCTGAGGCGAGACTAGCTTCACCGCCACCGTGAAGTCGGGGTCGTCGACGTGCACGCCCGTCCACACCTCGCCGAAGGTGCCCGCGCCGAGCTTGTCGGTGAGGCGGTAGTGGCTGACCTGCTGGCCCTGCATGGGATCGCTCAGGATGGGGGAGCGGAGTGTAGCAGGGACAGATGAAGCCGCTCTATTCGTCGGTCGCGCTGTCGACCGTAGGCTTTGCCCGCATCATCGGTAGCCAGCCCAGATACGTGTCATTCATCGATACGAGAAAGATTCTGTCAGTGACCTCTTGAATGGTCACGAGCTCTCCATTCTGCAGCCGGAACCGCACTCCGGGAAACCGGTACGAGTATCCCTGCTGAAACACGAGCTGCCCGTTTACGCGAACGTTGACGTCAATCACGTTAAAAAAGGTTGCGAACAGGATGGTGAGCACACCCAAGCCCACCACCGCCCACACTATCCGGGGCTGGTGGAGCTCAAACTCGATGTGGCGACCCTCGTGCAAAAAACTGCCGTATTGGGTGCTTTTTCGGAAGAACTTATTCCGAAAAAGCTCGCCTTCCTTCTTCAACGCAACTCGTCGCGCGCCCATCACCCCTTTCACCGCTTTCGCGCCCGGCCACGGCTCTCGAATCAGGTCGTACGCCAACTTCGTCGCTGCAGAGTCGACCGCTTTACCGCTCTGCGCAGCCGCCCGATCCGCCTCCGCCCTGGCATGCACGCGAAGCTCCTGCTGCACAGTCTCGAGCTCTGCGGCCACCCCGGCTCGACGCTCCAGCACCCGGTCGGTCTTTGCCTTGAGCGACTGATGCTTGTCGATCCGGTCCGACACGCTCGCACGGCTCCCACGCTCATCTCCAATGCGACCCTTCTGGTAGGCGAGCGCTTCCTTTTTTGCGCGCTCCGCATCCACCGACAGGCGAGCGACCTGCTCGCGGTGGCGCGCGCGCCAGCGCAGGAATGCCGCGCTGTGTCTCGAACCCTCGACTAGCCACACCCCTGACACCTTGCTGACAGTCAGTCCACGGTTGGTGAGCCCCGCTGCGTGGGCAGGAGATCGAGGACGCCTTCAGCCCGGTAGATCTGGGCCGTAAGTCCGATGTGGTGCGCCTAAATCAGGATGCACGCATTCTTTTTGAGAAGATCAAGCAAGCGAATCAGCGAGATAATCTGGCCGCCTGTCGTAAGTTAATCGCGACGTATCTAATTCGCTTCGCGGATGAAGAAGATAACAACAGAGACCAGGTTGAACAGCTCATCGATGCCCTGCAGCAGCGATCTGCTTCATTCAG
>CAJWOS010000363.1 GCA_913044235.1 uncultured Pseudomonadota bacterium | reverse complement strand
CCGCCCAAGTCGCTCGGCTGGGCACGCGAGCCGCTGCTCGTATGGAAGCGCTGCGGCTGGGCCGGTGTGGACCTCTTCTTCGTGTTGAGCGGCTTTCTGGTTTCAGGACTGCTGTTTGCCGAGTATCGGCAGCATGGCTCACTGCGTCCGGTGCGCTTCCTGATCCGCCGAGGCTTCAAGATCTACCCCGCATTCTACGTGCTGATCCTGCTCACGGTCGTGTGGCGGCTCGCAGCAGGAGAGCTTGCCTGGAAGAGCGTGTTGGTGGAGGTCTTCTACGTCCAGAACTACTTCTTCTGGGACGCGCTGTGGACCCACACTTGGACCCTCGCGGTCGAAGAGCACTTCTACCTCTGCCTCGCGGCGGCCTTGCCTCTGATGGCCCGCCGGGGCGGCGACGACCCCTTCGCTCGGTGGATGCCTGCGGTGGGCCTCACCATCTTGGCGATCCAAGGCTGGCGCACGGTCCAGCTGTCGGTCCAGCCTCACTACGATGTGTACTACGACTCCCACCACCGCTTCGATGCGCTCCTGATGGGCCTGATGCTCAGCTGGATGTGGCGGTATCGCTCCGATCTGGTCGACCGCTGGGTGCGCCCCCACGCCTGGCGCTGGCTCGGACTGGGTGCCGCGCTCTGGGTGCCCGTGCTCGTGGGCAAGGATGTGCTGTGGTCGGAGAGCACCGGCGGCATCGGCACCTTCCTGCTCGACCTCGGGTGCGCGAGCGGCCTTGCCGGACTGCTCTGTGTGCCCGCCCCCACAGCACTCGACCGCCTCCGGCCCGTGTGGACTGCCCTCGCACGAATGGGCTTCTTCTCCTACTCCATCTACCTGTGGCACATCCCGGTGCGCGATGCGGTGCGCTGGGTGCAGCCCACGGTCGAGGGGCCCGAGTGGTACCTGCGCGAGGGCACCTACATGGCCCTCAGCATCCTGGTGGGCATCCTGGCAGCCCGGCTGATCGAGCTTCCGGTGCTGAAGGTTCGCGAGCGCTGGTACCCGTCGCGCAGCCGCGGCTCGCTCACCGAGCAGCCCACGCATCGCGGGTGATTGCGTAGGTCGTCGCTCGGTGCCCCCCACAAGCTCGGGCACTGGACCGCTCTCGATGCGGTGCACCAGCAAGCCCGCCGCCCGCCCCCACTCCCTCTTCAGCGAGGGGAGCCGAGCAGCACAACATGGCTGAGCGTCACCGCCGCGAGAATGTGCGCAGCGGAGACAGGTTGTCCTCCCTCGAAGCCATCGACTCCGAGGGGGACAGGAGCCTCAGCCCGATGGATGGCGCGAGCAATTCGGGTGGATTTCGGACCAATCCCGATGCTCGCTAGGGCCGCTTTGCGGCGAGTCGGACCTCACTCGGCGCAGCAGCATCCAGAGCTGCAGCAGGCGCAGGTGCGCTCGGCGCAACACTTGCTGTTCTTGCAATCACATGTACAGGCGGTGGTCTTCATGACAACTCCGGGGTGAGTTCGATTCTGTCGGCGAGATCCCGCAAGCGGCGCGCGACAAAGGCACGGTTCAATGAATAGCTCCGGGTCCGTCCCTTCCGCTCCACACTCACGATCCCCTCTTGCGTAAGGATCTTGAGGTGACGAGAAACCCCCGATGCATCGACACTGCAGCAGTCGCAGAGGCACATCGCATTCTGGGGCTTCTCGCACTCACAGAGCCTGCACACGAGAGAGAGACGGTTGGTCTCACCCAAAGCCTTGAGCAGGTCGGCAAGCTGTTGGAGGTCGGCTGGAGTCATGGCACCACCTTACTTATATTTGCACTATTGTGCAACAATATATTTTTAGCGATCGCGCGCGTAGCGCACCACCATCCATTGCCGGCTCCGTGTCCAGCGTCAAACGCTGCGCCTTCGCAGCTGGGCTGCAGCATCGCGTTCGACCGCCAGCCCATCGGAATCCAGCAGACGCCAATCGGTCCGTTCGAGCCACAAGCGGCGACCGCAGAGCGCGCGCCTTTCGTCCTGCTGGTGAAGGGGTGTGCCGGCCGGGTTCAGGGGTCCGCATCACTCGGGGCATCGTCGCTCGGTGCCAATCCCTGTCGCTGGTGGTCTGCAATCGTTCGAGCGAGCTCGGCCAGCTCCGCCCGCCCGGCCGCAGCACATACTTCCGCACACAACGTTGCCGCCGACAGGACATCACCCTCGTAGATCTGCAGGGCCTCAAAGGTCTGTGCACAAAACACGAGGTCGCTGCGCGTGCCGTGCCACGACTGCGCTTCAGCACGACAAATCGCTCGACCGAGACAGGCGAACGCATGGATGGGCGCCGAGATGCCCTCTGCGGCCTGATGCTCGGGCGCACATCCCGCCACCGGCTCTAGAAGCCCACGCGCTTCGCCGAAGCGCTCCATCCGGATGTAGACGAACCCGAGGTTCACGTGCACGCTCACCTCGTGGCGATTGCCGCTACCGAGCAGCCGGAAGCGCCGCGCAGCTTCGAGGTAGGCCTGCTCCGCCGCCGCAAAGTCCCCCATCCGGCCGGCGAGAGAACCAAGTGTGTTGGCCGCCGAAGCCAGCCCGATCCGATCGCCCGTGCGTTCCAGGCGGATGCGCGCCTCGTCCAGATAGAACCGCGCCCGCTCGAGGCATCCCCGCTGCCGGCTCACGTCGGCCATTCGCATGTAGCTGTGCCCCACACGGCGGGTCTGGCCGGCTGCTTCTGCCGCGAAGATCGCCTCTCGGCTCGCCTCCTCGCTCCGTGTGAGGTCCCCGGTCTGCAGAGCCACGAAGGCCACACGATTGGCTGCGTTCACAAAGTGGCGAGACCGGGTGCGACGGGACCGCTCCAGAGCCTGCTCGAAGAGGCCCATCGAGACCGACGGCTCACCACGCAGGTAGGCATCCACCCCCTGAAGCAGGCTCAGCCGGATGATGCCGTCTTGATCATCGAAGCCGTGGGCTCGCTCCAGATAGCGGGCCGCTTCGGTGCGCAGGACTTCCCGTCGCTTGGCGTCTGGCAACAGCAGCAGCGAGAGCAGATCGGTATGGTAGGCCCGTCGCTCCGTCTCCGCCTCGGGCATCTGCGCGAGGATCGCTGAGCGCTGGGCGAACAGGCTGCGCGCTCTCCCCATTTCGTTGCGGTCGAACTCGAGCAGCACCGCCGCGCCAAGCGGGTCGAGCGCTTCTTCGGACCGCCCTGCCTCCACCAATAGTTGCGCACGCCGTGCAACATAGACCGGTTCGCGGGGCAATACTGCTGCACACGCTGCGCTCCAGGGCGCCAGTCGACCGTGCTCGCGGGCCCACTCGAGAACCGATTCCCGGAAGAGGGCATGCACAAACGACCATCCCCGTCGCTTGGGATGCACCACGATCAGTCGTCGGCGCTGGAGGGCATCCATCAGCGAAGCGTCCGATGCCACCCCCGCCTGCTCCTGAGCGGCCTCCCACTCCCGCTGGTCCACATCATTGCCAAGCACTGCGCCCAGCTCGACTGCTGCGATACGGGCCGGCGCGAGGTCGTCGAGAACCCCCCGGCGCCGCTGCCGCCAGATGTCGAGCAGGGTGTCGGGAATGGCCACATTCGCTTCCTGCCGCAGCGCAAAGCCCCCTGCACCCGGCTCCAGCAGTCCCCGCTCCACCCAGTCCGCCACAAGCTGCACCGCGAATCGTGGATTGCCAGCGCATCGCGCTTCCACCTCTGCGGCCAGCGACAGCTCCAGTCCCAGGAGGTCCTGCACAAACAGCGCACCATCGGCGGTACTGAAGGGGCCGACTTCCAGCCGATGCACACGGTCGTCTTCGGCACGGGCCGCCAGGCACGCATCCAGGTCTTCTGATCCATCACCGGACTCCGAAGCGGCCGTGCAAACCACTTGGATCGGCCCCGCGGAGTCGTGCTCCAGGAGCTGCTCCACGAGCATCCAGGCCCCTGGGGCATGGTGGATGTCTTCGAGCCACAGCACCACCGGACGGTGGCCGGCTGTGGCCACCAGCAAGCGAACCACAGAAGCCACCTGCTCGGCGTGACTGCCAAAGTGCACCGACATCCCGAAGGCGTCTTCCACATCGGCATCCGGGCGAGCGATCTGCACCAGCCCCACCGCGAGCTCGACGTCGTGCAGACCGAGCGCGGCCAGGTGGTCCTGCACGCGATGCAGTGCGCTGGATCGATCCAATCCAACCAGGCGCAGGTGCGTGGCGAGGGCCGCTCCCAGGGCGCTCAGGAGACCGTCCGAAGCACCGTGATGCACTTTCACCCACTGCGCATGTCCCCGCTCGTCGGCCGACCATGCGAGCCACTGCGCCAAGGTGGTCTTGCCAATCCCTGCGGTGCCTTCGAGCACGGTCACCCCGGCTCTGTCTCGCGCAACCACGCGCCGCAGCTGTCTCCAGAGGTGCTCCCGCTCTCGCTCGCGCCCCACCACGCCCCGCTCTCGGAGGCTGTACAAGGTGAGCCCTGCCCCGTGGAGATGGCGCGGCGTCGCCATCCGCGTGCGCCAGTCGGCAGGAATGCGTGGCGGTGCGGCGACCTCACTCGCACCCACCAAAGCCTCGGCGTCAGTGGGCCCATCGCCCAAGCTCCATCCAAACTGGGCGGCGGTCTCGGAGACATCGCTCGAAGCGACTCCCTCCACTTCCGACAGGGTGCGGGTCTCGGCATCGAGCGCAGCCAAGTCGACCGCTTCCGGCTCTGCAGCCGCCTGACTGGGAAGCCACCAGCTCTGCGTATCAAGCGCTTCCGGAACGCTTCCGGCCAGCCGTCGGAGGGCCCGAGCCGCATCCGCGGCATGCCGGTATCGACGCCGCGGCTCAGGCTGCATCGCGTGCGAGATCCAGTCGAGCAGCCCTCTCGGCACTGCCACTCGAGGGGTAAACGAGGGCAGGATTCCCGCCTGGTGCAGCATGTAGCGCTGCTCAACGGAGCCCTGGTAGGGGGGCTTGCCACAAACGAGCGTCCAGACCGCCGCGCCCAGAGCGTACAGATCGGTCCAGGGTCCAATCGACGCCGCATCGCCCTCGAATTGCTCCGGAGCCATGTACGACGGGGTGCCCTGCACGTCCGCCCCACCGAGGCGCTTGAGATCGTGGATCGAGGCCACAGACTGCACGAGGCCGAAGTCGGTGAGCTTGATGTCGCCGGTGGACTGCGACAGCAACACGTTGCCCGGCTTGATGTCGCGGTGGATGAAGCGTCGGGCATGGGCATGGGCCAGCGCGCCGAGCAGCTGCAACAGGATGGTTCGCAAGCGGGGCCACTCGAGCCGACCTGCATGGGCGGTGAGGGGCTTTCCGTCGACCAGCTCCATGGCGAGCCACGGCGTGCCCACAAGCTCGGGGCGATCGGGCACCTGCTGTTCGGGAATCACACCGTGATCGTAGATGGCGGTGATCCGAGGATGGAGCAAGGCAGCCACTCCCCGCACCTCGTGGGTGAAGTTCTCCACGAAGGATGACTGCCGGGCAAAGTCGGGCAGCAGCACCTTGATCGCCACCGGAGTGCCGTCCAGACGGTGCGATGCGTGGTGGACAGTGGCCATTCCTCCACGCCCAAGTTCCGAACCCAGACGGAATGGACCGAGGATGTCGCCAGCTCGAATGGACACGCGCGAGACCTACCGCTTCGAGGATCCTGCGGGAGGCTCCAGCGCCACCCACGCGCCGAGTATGCACCAGATCGCATCGGCCGGCAGCGGCGAGCCGGGGCGCGGGCTCCATCGCGACTGGAGACGGCCTATTGTCGGGTGATCGTGATGTGCTGCTGCGCGTCGATGGGACCGACCACGCTCGTGGCGCCGTCCGGCCAGGTCACCGCAATCTGATCGACGCTGTGTACATCCCCGAGCCCAACATGCACGCGTGTGGGCAGCGCCGTGGAGATGGCCGTGCCTCCGCGCAACACCCAGCGCCGATGGGTCTTGCCCCCCGCCTCAATAACAATCTGGGCACCCACAGCATCGACATTGGGTGCGGACTGCGCCACCTGCACGGTCACCCAGCTCCCCTCGCCACAGCGGGCGAGGTCAACGATGAGCGGACCACCCAGCTCACGCTTGATGAGATCAAGCCAGCCGTCGCCGTTGAGGTCCACCACAGCCACGCCACGCCCATAGCCGGGGTCGTCCCACCCCCACGATGGCGCTTCATCCACAAACATCTCCCCGTCCCATACAAACAGTGCATCGTGCTGGTCGGCCGGATTCTCCACGTCGACATCGGGCGGGAGCCAGCCATAGATGGTGGGGGCGTCAAGGTCGCCATCATGGTCCATGTCACCGAACTCGGTGCCCCATCCAAACCAGTGGCCCGGCGCGCTGGGCATCAGGCCCGAGACGGCGTCGGCTTCGTACCAGAAGTCTTCTGTGCTCATCAGCAGCGAAAGGTCGCGGGTGCCGGTGATGAGGAAGTCTGGCAGGCCATCGTCGTTGAGGTCACCAATGGCCGTGCCCATGCCCTCCATGCGCACATCGAGGCCCGACGACGCAGAGATGTCGGCGAACTGTCCGTGGCCATCGTTTTCCAGGGCCACATTGGCCTCGGCGTAGTGCACTTCCATCCGCGCATCGTTGGTGAGCAGCAAGTCCATGTCGAGGTCGCCGTCGAGGTCGATCCAGGAGATGACGCTCATCATGCTGCCGATCAGGGTGCGCTGGTTGAGGCGGTCAGAGATGTCGACGAAGCGGCCGTCCTGGTTTTCCCAGAGCACCTCACCCGAGGGCATCTCCAAGAGCGCATCGCAGTCGGGTCCCGACTCGGTCTCGGGGCAGGGGTCGTTGTTTCCGAGCGCGAGATCCAGATCTCCATCGCCGTCCATGTCGGCGAAGGCTGCGTTGAAGCAGGCCCGGTTCTGCTGGTCGACCCCCCACTCGGCCGACACGTCGGTCAGGCGACCATTGCCGTCGTTTAGAAACAGGGCGTTGGCGGAAAACTCACGGCAGGCAAAGAGATCGTCGTCGCCATCATCGTCGATGTCGACCGTGTTGAAGGCCATGCTTCCGTGCCGGTCATCGGCTGGCCAGAAGTCAGCAGTGCGGTCGATGAAGGAGCCGTCGGGCTGTTGCATCAGCACCTGCGTCTGCTCGTGCTGCGGCACCAGGAGATCAAGCAGGCCGTCTCCGTCGAGGTCTGACACCGCCACGCCGCTGCCCGATGCCGGCGGCGGGCCATTGCCGTCTCCGGGGTACAGATCGACCATGTCGGAGAGATCCATCCGGTCGAGGGGGCCGAGGGCCGTCCGGAGGCTGGGATCAGCGCACGTTACCGGAACGGCCATCACCACCACATCGCCCGAGACCGGTGGCGCTCCAGAGTCTTCGGGTGTGCCGGAGTCCGATGGCCCGGTGTCCGCGTTGGGTCGGGCCGTGTCCACCACTGGGCCTTCACTGGGGGGTACCAGTGGCAGCGGCGGCACAAAGGTCGAGCAGCCAGAGGCCAACGCGAGCAGAGATGGGAGTAGAGGTGGGCGCATGAACGACGGGAGAAATGGGAAG
>CAJWOS010000362.1 GCA_913044235.1 uncultured Pseudomonadota bacterium | reverse complement strand
CGGGACAGGCGTCTGTTCGACATTACGATGGTGCCTGCATTTTTCGATACGCAGCTAGTTCCAGTGCCCAGGAGGGTAAGATATTAGGACCCTGTTATCGGACGTATGAAGTTGATTTCTCAAAACATCGAATCGCCAAGGTTCAATTTTATGACGAGCACGGTGTGCTTCTGTCCACCAATGCCGATATTGTTGCGGGGGTGTTATCCGTTACATTGACACTTTCAGGTGCTTGATGACATGTTTCAAATCATGGGAAATTTCTAATCGTTCCGACCGGTACTGAGCTTGACGTTTCCGATACATTCCTCGTAAGTATCCAGACGCCATGTCAACGGGATCGATGATGATGGGAGGGGTGGATCCTCGTCGAACTCGTCCAACAACTTGAATGATGTCCTTCTTGGGTGTAGCCATGATGAGGATAGTCTGATGACTGTCGAACCCTTCCCCGCAGCATCCATAGGATCCCAGGAGAACAGTAGCCTCCTCGGCGTCTCGAGATCGTTTGGCCCGACCCTTCTTGGAGGTTACTCCGATGTACAGACCACTGGTCGTTCCAATGATATTTTTTTGCAAGGAACGGAGCTGGTCGATGGCCCCCCGAAAGGCGCGCCGTCGGTTGTCCCGTCGCTGGACCCTTGTGGACAGGCCAATCACGATGAAGTCACCCGTCTCGGTCCGGTCGATGCGTGCCACGTGGGTGCGGAAGCAGTAGACCACCTCCTGATTGCCCATTTCGATCTCGATGTCGGTGCCCACCGATAGAATGTCGGGCGCTAGTCCTGCAGCGGAGAAGCCGAGTCCTTCACGCTCGATCGCGGTGTTGAGCATTCGCAGCGACATGATTTCCCGCTGCCGATGACTCATGCGGAGATGGCCGATCCGTCCCGTGATGGCATCGAGGTATGGATACCGGTCGGCCATCGAGCGGATGTCCGGTAGGTGGGCCCACAGAGCGCGCCAGAGCTCATCGGCTGTGCCGTGTCCGCCGCAAATGGCAAAGGCCTCGGAGCGTCGCTCGACCACGATGGTGAGGATTCCGTCTTCGTCCACGTTGGAGCGGGTCCGGTCGACGAGGGGGCCGTCCAGATAGAGCCGGTCCTCCGCCCGTCCGCCGGTGGGAACGAACATGAGCCCAGACTTGAGGACGATGACCCATCCCCGAATGATCTGACCTTTGCGGGTGATGCGCACCGCAGCGGCCCCTCCAACACCCACCTGTGAGCGGTCGTCGGGAAGGATGGCACCGTTCATACGAATCAGGTTCTTGACGTCTTTGAGGTCGAGTCGGCTGCGCGAGTCGAGCATCATGCCCTGAGTGGGTGGCTCTGCGGCCATCAGAAGCGCGAGCCGGGTTGAGCTGATGGTGGTCTTGTCGGTCTCGATCCGTTGGGCGGACCGCTCGCCTCTCGGGTAGACATCGAACGCACAGCGGTTGGACTCATCGTGCTCAATGCGAGTGATCTCTGTGAACCGAATGCCATCGGCCGATGTGCCCGCCACGGTGGCCACGAGGTCATCGGAGGTGAACCAGATCCCACCCTTGCCAATGGCCAAGGTACCGGTCCGAGCGATTGTGGTGGAGCCGTATCGACCCGACTCGAGTACGATGGGCGGAAGGAGTGCCTCCGCGTGCGAGGGAGGGAGGTCGCCTGGACTCATCTTGGGGGCGCCCATGGCGAGGAAGGCTGCTGCAAGTGCGGAGCTGGCTCCCCGCACCATCTCCAGCCCGATCTCGAGGGTCGGCTGCTCGCCGTCTTCGGGCTCGTAGTGCCACAGCAGATCGAGACCCGTGCCGTTGCGGCTGATGCGAATGCCGTCGATATCTTCGAGGTTGATCTCGACGGGCTTCCCACTCACCAGGAGGCGCTGTACACCCCGCCCTGGCTTGAACCGAATGCGCCGGTTGGTGAGCTGGATCTCGCCCGATGCCCACAGCGGGTCTCGGACCACCACGTCGACGTTGCCTTCGAGGAGCAGTCTCTCTCCCGGTGCGAACGCCCAGGTGCCGGCGATTTCCTCGTCGGGTTCCGTGTTGGGATTCAGGATCGCGTTGAGGTGCTTGTAGATGATGTGGACTTCACCACCCGACAAGCGAATGGTGCGCTCATCGAGAGTGATGGTGAGCTGTTGGGTGACCCGACTCCAGCTCACTTCCTTCAGCTCACGGATATAAAATGCATCACCGCGGGCACCTGCTAGTCGCTCCAGCCGGTGAGTGGCGCGGAATTGGGCTCGACGGTCGGTGAGCGTGAGCCGCACATGCCACGCCATCAGTCCGCGCAGAAGATACGCGTCCAGCTCGGCAATGACGGCCTCATCAGGCTCAATTTCCAGTGGGCGGTCGACGGGGATGGGTTGGTCCAAGCGTTGCTCCTGCATCCTGAGCAGGTGTTATCCGCCGTTCCGCAATCGATCACGTCTTCGTTCGAGTGAGGGGTCGCTTCCTTCACTCGCGATGACTTCATCCACTTCGGCCAGTGCTGCTTCAGGGCCTTCAAGCCGCTCCAAAGCCGTCGCGACACCGAGACGGGCGATGCGAAGTGTGGATGGCCGTTGTGCAGCGGTAGCGGCCGCGCTGAAGGCACGGTGGGCCACCGCAGCATCATGCGCAAGATTCAAGCGACCAATCGCAATCCACGCGAGAGCGGCTTCGGATGGATAGGCCGTGGCCGCCTGGTATGCCTCGAGAGCAGTGAGCGTGAGCCCACGGGCGGAGTATCGGTCGGCTGCGGCAAGCCACCACCGACCGGCGCGTGGATGCTCGGGCGCCGACTCAGCCGCACGCTTCCAGGCCTCTGCGCTTGCCGGGTTGTCTCGGCGGTCGAGAATCATCGCCCGCTGGGCGCGCGCGCTCGTGGTGTGCACACTCGTGGGATGGTCGCGCAGCAAGCGCCCCAGCAGCGAGAGGGCACGCTCGGAGTCGTTCTGCTGTCCAGTGGCGTCGACGGCTGCTTGCCAGAGCGCGTCGGCCTGGGTGTCGGGGGATGTCCAGGCGTTGGCCACGTCGAGAAGCTCGACCTGGGTGCGGTGGCTTGTGACTCCGGCAAGGACCGACCATGAAAGTGGCGAGCTCGGATGAGCCAGCGCCAGGGCGGCTGTGGCTGTGACGAGTCCGACCAACGCAGCACCGAACCCGAGCCGGTTGGGCTGGGGGAAGAGCAGGCGCAAGAATGCGCGTTTTGTATCCGCAGGTGCCATGGCGGGGCTGCTATCCGTGGAACACGCGATGTACAAATTCGTGTTGATGACGTAATGGTCAATGTCACCGATTCGACGAATGCGAGGGTCGAAACCTGTGGAACAACCGTACGAACAATGCGCGCCGCGCAACCGAGCTCAGTCGTCGGTTGCGGGCGCTTCTGGACTCGGCGCCACTTCGGACCCTTCTGGACTCGGCGCCGCTTCAGGCGCTTCGGAAGCGGCGTCGGTCTCTGCCGCAGCGACCTCGGAGGTCTCGAGCTCGTCGTCGTCTTCGGCTTCCACCACGCGAGTGACCCCGACCACGCGCTCGTTGTCTTCGACCCGCATCAAGGTGACACCCTTCGTGTTGCGATCGGTCTCACGAATGTCGTCCACGCGCATCTTGATCACGCGTCCTGTGTCGGTGATCAGCATGATCCGGTCATCTTCGGTGACGGGAACCGCACCGCAGACCCGCCCGTTTCGGTTGTCGGTCACGATGTCGATGACACCCTTTCCGCCGCGTCCCTGGACCCGGTAGCGGTCGAGTGGCGTGCGCTTGCCGTAGCCATTTTCAGTGACGGTCAGAAGCTTCAGGCCGGGTACATCGTCGAGTACGAGCATCGAAGCGATGTCGTCGTTGTCGCGCAGGTCGATGCCTCGCACGCCGCGGGCGGTGCGCCCCATGTGCCGAACCTCAAGCTCGCCCTTGTCGTTGATGCCCGCGAACCGAATCGAGAGTCCATTTCGGGTGACGATGAGCACATGCTGGTCGGTGCGTGCCTTCGCCACGGAGAGCAGGGAGTCGCCATCCGCGGCGCCGTAGGCTCGGAGGCCGTTGGTTCGGAGGTTGCGGAAGAGGGACAGCTTGGTGCGCTTCACACGGCCCATGCGGGAGCAGAAGAGCAGGTCGATGTCGTCCCGGTCGATGTCGGGTACCGGAATCACCGATGCGATCTCGTCGCCTGGCTCCAGCCCCGCGAGGTTCACGATGGGAATGCCGCGAGCGTCTCGGCCAACTTCGGGAACCCGGTACACAGGAACCTTGTAGACCAGCCCCTGCGTGGTGAAGGCCAGCAGGTCGGAGTGTGTGTTCGCAATGAAGATGTCTTGCACGCTGTCTTCGTTGCGTGTGCGCATGCCGCGCTTGCCGAAGCCGCCGCGCCGCTGCTCGGAGTATTCCGAGTGGCTGGTGCGCTTGATGTAGCCGTTGACCGAGAGGGTCACGACCTGATCTTCCTCGGCGATGAGATCCATGATGTCGACCTCGGCCGACGACTCCTCGAAGCGGGTGCGCCGCTCGTCGACGTAGCGCTCGCGCAGCTCCATCAGCTCACCACGGATGACGTCCATCAGGCGACCTTCGTCGCCCAGGATGGCTTCGAGTTCAGCGATGGTGGCGATGAGCTCTGCCAGCTCGGCCTCAAGCTCGAGGCGCTGCATGCCGGTGAGGCGGCGCAGTCGCATGTCGAGGATCTGCCGGGCCTGGACCTCAGACAGCTCGAACCGCGACATCAAGCGCTCGCGGGCCTCGGTGTCGGTCTGGCTGCTTCGAATGATCTTGATGACTTCGTCGAGATTGTCGAGGGCGATGAGCAAGCCATCGACGATATGCTTGCGCTGCCGGGCCTTCCGAAGGAGGTAGCGCGTGCGGCGGATGGTGACGTCGCGGCGATGCTGCAGGTAGTGCTGCAGCATTTCCTTGAGCGTGAGCACCCGCGGACGGTTGTGCACGATGGCCAGGAGGATCACGCCAAAGGTCGACTGCAGTGCGGTGTGCTTGAACAGGTGGTTGAGCACCACTTCCTTGACTGCGTCGCGCTTGAGCTCGATGACGATGCGCATGCCCTCGCGGTCGGACTCGTCGCGAAGGGCCGAGATGCCCTCGATGCGCTTGTCTTTGACGAGACGGGCGATGTCCTTGATCAAGCGGGCCTTGTTCACCTGGAACGGAAGCTCGTCGATGATGATGGACTCGCGACCGTTCGGCTTTTCTTCGAAGTTGGCCTGTCCGCGAACAATGACCTTGCCCCGACCGGTGTGGTAGGCATCGCGCACGCCGGCGCGGCCGTAGATGGTGCCGGCGGTGGGGAAGTCGGGACCGGGAACAATCTCCATCAGTCGATCGATAGAGATTCCAGGGTCATGCGACAGAGCGATGACGGCGTCGATGATCTCGCCCAGATTGTGGGGCGGAATTTTGGTGGCCATGCCCACTGCGATGCCGTCGGAGCCATTGACCAGCAGGTTCGGGAAGGCGGCCGGAAGAACGGTGGGCTCTTCGGTAGAGCCGTCGAAGTTCGCCTCGAAGGAAACGGTGTCCTTGTCGATGTCAGCCAGCAGCTCCTCAGCGAGCTGCTGCATCTTGCTCTCGGTATACCGGTAGGCTGCGGGTGGGTCTCCGTCGACGCTACCAAAGTTTCCCTGGCCGTTGATCAGCGGGTACCGCATGTTCCAAGGCTGGGCCATTCGCACGAGCGCGTCGTAGACCGCCGAGTCGCCGTGTGGGTGGTACTTCTTGAGGACTTCACCCACCACACCAGCGCACTTGGCGAACCGGCCTCGGCTGCGCAGACCTTCATCGGCCATCGCATAGAGAATTCGTCGGTGGACTGGCTTGAGACCGTCGCGAACGTCGGGGAGGGCACGGCCGATGATGACCGACATGGAATAGTCCAGATACGACGAGCGCATCTCCTGTTCGATGTCGATGGGGAGTACCCGATCGGTTTCTTCCACAGTTGCTGTCCGGGTTGCGGGGGGGATGGAACCGGCGGTGGATGCCTAGGAGGAGGACGACGTACGTGCACTGCGACGGGGGGTGCCGCGGTGGCGATGGTGTCCGGTGTAGAGGCGGTTTCCGAGAGGCCGCGGTCCACGAAGGGAACGGCGGCTCGTAACCGGTCGAACGAATGTTCGCGACCCGTGTTTCAGTAGATGGAAAGCCCGCTGATGATGCCGGTTTCTGGTCGGGATTTCGGGTTGGTTCTTCGGTGGGGTCGGTCGGCCGGCCGTCGCCGGTCGCATCGAGTCTTCAGCTACGGTTCAGGCACGTGGAGGAGACACACAGAATTGATGCAATAGCGGAGTCCGGTTGGCTCGGGACCATCATCGAAAACATGCCCCAAGTGGGCATCACAGCGACCACACCTGACTTCACTCCGGATCATTCCGTGGCTGACATCCCGGATCTCTCGCACGGCGCCGATGGTCACCTCCGCGTAGAAGCTGGGCCAGCCGGTGCCCGACTCAAACTTGGTCTGGGCGGAAAACAGTTCGTGGCCGCACGAAGAGCACACGAACGTACCGGCCCTTTTTTCCGCAAGGAGGGCTCCGCTCCAGGGGCGCTCGGTCCCTCCCGCGCGACAGACGGCCTGCACCGCGGGAGGCAGATTTTTGCGCCACCACTGCTCGGTCTTCTTTTGCCAGTCGACCGCACTGGTCTCTACGCCGGCGAGATGAGAGCCAGCCACGGTCACCGGTATGGACGGCGTCGGGGCGGTGGCAGGGTGGGTAGGTGGCTTGCCTCGGCAGGCGGTGGTGCCGAGAAGGGCAGCGGTGAGCAGTGCGCCGACAGTGGCGGCTCGGCGGTCGAGAGTGCGGTTCAAGAGTTCCTCTGAGAGTTGGTGGGTGTGCTGCGAGAGTGGGTGCGCGAGCTTGGATGGAGGTTCCGACACCACAATGCAGATTGTTCGGTCACGAATCTTCACGAAGCTGCAGTGGGGGCGCACGGTTCGATGTTTGGGGCGCTCCGGAAGACTCCTTTTCCGCAGGATGATGGAGGTTTCACCGGAGGATGGGCCTCTCAGTACCGCTCCAGTGCTCCCTGTGTTCGGGGGATGGGCTACCTTGTATCGGTCTTCTCGGAGCTGCCGTGCTCAACCTTCAGCGCTTGCATGACATTCTCGACCTTCTGGTGAGGAAGGGCGTCATCCATGCTGGTCAGCGTCAAGATGTGCTCAACCGTGGGCGCGATCAGGCACGCCACATCCTGCTCGACAAGCGGGCGGAGATGCGCCGACTGCTCGGACAGCACCGTGTGGCCTACCGCGTGAGTGAGATCGAGGTCATCGCGAGCTTTCGCTTTCCGCGTCACGATGGTGCAGAAGGTCTGGTCGACGAAGAGATCATCACTCAGCTGGTCGCGGAAGCGTTGGGGCTGCCCTACCGGCACCTCGACCCACTCCGCATCGACTACAAGCTCGTGACCGAGACCTTTGGTGGACCGTTCGCTGAGCGGCACCTTGTGCTGCCGCTTGAGGTG
>CAJWOS010000361.1 GCA_913044235.1 uncultured Pseudomonadota bacterium | reverse complement strand
CGATGCGACGGCCGCGGCGGGTGTGGCTCTTGGCGCGAGGCAGGTCGCCGGGATCGGGCCAGCCCATGAGCTTCGCCACGAGAGCGATGTCCTCTGCCAGGCGCGCATGGTCTGCCACGAAGTCCACCTCGAGGGTGTCTCCGTCAAAGTAGACCGCGGCGTTTCGGGTGTTTCGCGGAAGGTCGCTGCGCAGCCATGCACTGAATGCGATCGGTTGGTCGTGAAACTGCATGCGCCAAAAGTACTGCGACTCAAGACGCTCGAAAGGGTCTCGCTCGATGGTGAAGCGAAAGTAGGTCTGCCACACGCGCGCACCCACCAGCGGGCGGAGCTGCGATGCCGTGATGTGATTGAAGAGCTGGGCCCTCGGTTGGTAGCTCTTCATCTGCTGCGCAAAGTGCGCCTTCGCCGGCGCATGTGTGGGCGGCGCGGGCGTTCCCCCCAGCAGATAGTTTCTTGGAAGCGCTCCGCTGTCTTGGTAGCGCAGCGCCTGGTCGACCGGCGAGATGGGAGTGACCACGTCGAGGGGACCGCAAATTCGGCTCAGAGCGATCTCTACGCTGGTCCCTGCGGTCTTACGCGTCTTCAAGAACACGAAGCGCCAGTCGTGGGACAAGATCATGGAAGTCTCCGGAGAAACGGTCACGGACTCGGAGCCTACCGCTGGCGAGCGGTCAACGCTGCAGAGCTAGGCACCAATAGGCGGTGCCTCCACGCGGCGTGGCGCTGCCGGGTGCGAAGCGCAGGCCGAGGCTGGTGGGAGGGAGATCAGCAAAGGTCGGGTGAGCGAGTGCGCTGCCATAGTGCTGGACCGCACTCCACACCTCGGTCTTTGCGGTGGTGAGGTCTGTGCCGCGATCTTGGTATGGATGGCACTTGTAGACCTTGAGGGGCGCCGGGCGGCCGGGCGCATAGCGCTTTTGTACGATGAAGGCGGAAGCGGGAGCCCCACCGAAGAGCAGTTGGTCGGCGCCGGGTGAGAGTGCGCCGCCGGCATGGGTGCGCGTGGTGCTGCGAACTGCTGGTGCCTGCGTGCCGTCGGCCAGGCGGTACACCTTGAAGGCTCGGATACCCGCCGACGTGAGGTCGAGTGCCCAGATGTAGAGCGGTCCGGGACGGCCGATTTCCTCCGTGAGGTCGACCCCTGCGAGACGGGCAAAGGCACGCATTCGCTTTGCGGCTTCTCGTGGGGCGAAGAAGCGCGAGACCTCTTCGAGGTACAGGGTGGCAGAGGGCTTTGCTGCAGGGCCATCCTGTGTGGGTGTTCGCCACTCGATGCCCAGAACCGTGCTGGCACGGACGTCGGGCACAAGCTCGAACGCGAGCTCTGCAGGCGTGGGGTCGATGCCGTGTCGCGCCAGTGCCGTCAGCATTCGTCGACGCGCTCCGGATCCCCGTGTGCGAGGGTTGTAGGAAAGCAAAGCGCTGTCGGTGCTTGTGGATGTGCCGATGGAGATGGCCAGGCCCAGCTCATAAGGCTCGGCATCGGAGCAGATGGTCCGCGCGAATGCGAGCGGCGCATCGGTGTCGAGTCGTTGTGCGAGACCGCTGAGCGCCTGCTCCATGGAGGTGCTCACGGCGCTGAAAACCGCAAATTGGTCTGGGGCGCATGGCCGAACAGGTCGGTGTAGAGGTCGGTCATTCGGTTGCGGAGCAGGCGGTGCGTGCGTCGGACATCGCGGAGCACGTGGGGTGCATAGAACTCGCGGTCATACATGAGCTGGAAGGCCGTTCGGGGCAAGGAGGGCAGAGCATCGAGGTCCTCGGTATGGTCGAGATGGCCCAGAACCAGTGCTTTTTCCGTTCGGATTTCGGGCTCGTCGCCAAAGATGCGCCCGTCGGGTCCGAACACGAGCACCAGGGCATCGGGTTGGTTCATGCGCTCCCCGATGCAGTAGGTGGCCCGGTCGATCTCCGACAGGATGCTGCGTCGGAGATCCTCATGGCGACGGGTGGGAGCGGTACGCATCCAATGGCGCCACACCACGCTCATTTGTCGCAGCTGCCGATCGAGTGCGAGCAGGTGACGGTCTTCCCAGGGCATCCCCACCACGGGAGAAATCACGAGGTGGACCAGGCCTTGCTTGATGAGGAAGACAGCGTTCGAGAGCAGATCGTCGACGGTGTTGGGGGTGACCACCATGTTGGCGGCGACCCGTGCACCGGCCTTGGAGAGGTGCCGCAGGCCCGCGAGGGTGGCATCGTAGAGGTCGGCGGGATCGGCCTTTCGATCGCGGGCTTTGCGGAAGCGGGTGTGGCTGGCCTTGCGCCCGTCGATGCTCACGCGCACGTTGAAGCCTTCATCGGCTAGGAAGCGCGCCCGCTCGGCCGTGAGGTGGGTGGCGTTGGTGCAGAGGTTGAGCGATACTCGGCGCTCGCCCATCTGGGGTCGCATGTGCGTCACCAGCTCCACAACGCGGGGCCAGTTCAGCAGCGGCTCGCCTCCATGGAAGTTGAGGTCGAGCGGTGCAGGACTGGTTCGAGCCAGCAGCCGCGCCACCTTGGAGAGGCGGTCACTGTCGAGGTGCGATGGGCGCTTGGCGGTCGTGCAGTATGCACACCGCATATTGCAGGCGTCGGTGAAGATGACGCTGATCTGGTAGCGGGCGGCCATGAGGGCTCTGTACCCGCTCGGCGGCTCGATGTCTCAGGAGGGTTGGTACGCCTGGGAGTGCAGGGCACGGGGTCAGTGCGCGACGTCGGAGTGCTCGAAGGACACAACGCTCTTCTGCTTGATGGGCTGATGATGGGGTTCCTCGGTAGAAGGGAGAGCCATGATGAACGGGTCCGACCACAGCCAGAAGAAGCTCGACAGATACAGCCCCGTCATCGCAACCAGGATGGTGAAGGGGATGGTCTCGACTCCCGTGACCGGTATCTGCAGCACGCTTCTTCCGATGCCGACCACGAGCATGAAGCCAAACAGCGCCTTCTGCGTTCGCTCCAACCACCGACTGGTCTGCTCGGGTCGCTGCGTGAGGTGTCGCCGAAACAGGGTGGGGAGGACCCAGGCCACCAACCATATGCCCAGCCACGACAGCGTGTTGTCGTCGATGGCTGCATAGACCGTGATTCCCGTGAACAGAATGCTCACCAGAAGCAAGCGGAGGACGCCTTCGGTGCCAGTGTTTTTCTGGACTTGTTGGAATCGGCGCTTGAGGTGCATCATGGGGTGGACCTTGGGTGGTCGTTCATCGAGGCTGCATCGAGAAATCTGCGTGAGCACGGTCGATTGGGAGCAAAACGGATCAGCATCCAACCTGACCGTACTCGGTGAGGAGCACCATGAGGTCTGCGACCCCCACGATGCCGTCGCCGTTCAAGTCGCAGGCGTCGGAGGCTCCGCCCCAGTGAGCGAGCAACAGCATGAGGTCCTGGACATCGACCGCGCCATCGTCGTTGAAGTCGGCGTGGATTGGGGGGCAGATGCAGCTGTATTCCGTGGCGGCAAGCTCGGTCTCGCCGCTGCGCGTCATGCGCGAGGCATACACCACACCGTCGGTCTCGAAGGGCACCACCGCCACACCATCGACTTCGGCGAGTCCACCGGAGATGCTGCCCACATAGAGTGCCTCACCGAATGGCTCCGCGGTCCCCAGACTCGCGGTGCCTTCCATATGGTCGCCCCAGACAAGCACGTCAAACTGGTCAGCCACGGCGTCGGTTCCATCGAGCCCGGTCACCTGCAGCGTGGCCTCCACGGCGCAGCCTTCGTCGGTGTTCGCGGTGTCTACGGTCAAAAAGCTCTCGCCCATCCATGGCGCAGGCGGTTCTTCGGGTGGGTCTTCGGTCAGGGTGATGGACGGATCGTCCCCGAGTCCGGTCACGATGTCGGGGCGAATCACGGGAAGACCGTCTTCATCGAAGCCGTGCAGCAACAAGATCCAGCCGGCGGCCAGCACCGGGTCGTCTTCGTGGACCAGGAACCAGGGCAAGTCTCCCCAGGTTGCGCCCACCTCGACCACGTCGATTGCGGAGAACCACGCCATGTCTTCGGGCGTCTGGTCACATGCGGTCTCGTTGAGCTCCGCGGTGCTGGTGAGGTAGTTGACGGTGCCGTCCGGCCATACTTCGGCGCCCACCCAGTCCACGATCTCGTAGCAGGTGGTGGCGCTGGCGGTCGCAGGAAGCGATAGTGCAGCGAGGGCGATGAGCGTTCGGGTGGTCGACATGGCGGCTCCGGTGGTGCGTTCCACCAGGATCTTCACCCACCAGCTTGTCGCATGCCGCTGCAGCGGTGTTGCAGTTGTGCTGCAGCCTGCGGACTTGTCGAGATTGCGGCGAGGGGGCTGCGCTCCGTTGAGGTCGGCCAACGGTGGCGCCCGAGAGGAGTGGACCGCTACGCGCCAGAGTCCTTGGGGCCTGTGCTGTGACCGCTCATCGGGTCGGTCGGCGGATCGTCGTCTGGCGATGGATGCCAAGTGGGCTCAGACCGAAAGCGGTCTTCTGGCGTGTGCCTGTCCGAAGGATGGGGCTCAGCAGAGTCCCAGACTCCAGGATCGTGGGGGCTGTGATTGGGGTCGAACAGCCGCTCAGGTGGCGGAAGATCGATGGTGTCACAGTCTGTGAGATCGATGGTGTCGAGGTCGGTCGAGTCGATGGGGTCGGGCATCTACGCGTCCGGGGGGCGAGGTGGGGCCAGCGCCACTTGGCCGCAACGTGTGCGGGCGAGTGGTGAGCCGATGGGGGCGATCGTGGCTGCGGAGGTAGCTCGGGGCGCAACACGGCTTCACGAGTATACGACACTGGCGCGTCGGGCTCGGATGGGCGGTTCTGGAGCGCCCAATGGCTGTTGGGGCGGTGTGGTACGCTGGAGTGGATGGAGCGGTGCTTTCTGCACAGCTTGGCACTGCCTGTCGAGCTGGCCGCCATGCATCGCTCGCCCTTGCTGTGGCCTCTTTCAGCCTCCCACATCGTCACGCCATGTCTTGTCGAATTGCACTGATCGCGGCGTTGCTCTTGGCGTGTCGCCCAGACTGTCCCCAGGGCTCGGTGCGCTTCGAGGATGGCTTGTGCCATCTCCTCCCCACCGCTCCGGGGAGCGGCGGCGCAAGTGACACCGGAACAGCTGCAGGCCCCCACGAACCGGCCCGGCCCGACACGGCCGTCGACACGGACTCGGATACGGGTGCTTCTGTTGGGGATGCGCTGTTGTTTGGCGACCCGATTCGCACGCTCGGCAGCGACTATGAAGGCTCCGGCGCGGGGGACCTTCCCCTCAATGAGTGGCTGTCAGCGGCGGTTATCGACCAGTCGGTAGCCATCGTGGTGGGGCATGAAGGCTATGGCATCGTTTCGTTCGAGGATGGCACAAAGCTGCACCAAGAAGATCTGCAGCGGGTGTATCGAGTGGCCAGTGATGGGATGCATGCCGTGCTGGCCACTCGTGTGAACGGCCTGATGTTGGTGGATGTGAGCCAGGGGGCCGACACGCGGGGCGTGACAGACCTCGGCAGCGGAATGACCGCCGGAAGACTCCACGAAGACGTGGCCATCGAAGGTGAACGAATCCTGCTGGGGGGGCGCAGCCAGGGTGGTGTGATGCTCGATCTGACCGGCTCGTTGGTGGGTATCCTGCCGGCAGACGACGCCTTTGGCGTGGGTCTCCAAGGGGACCGGGCCGTGGTCACTGACGACGCTACCCTGTTGCTCTTCGACATCTCCGATCCCGAGAGCCCAGTGGAGCTGGCCCGTGCCACCATGACCGGAGAGGGCCGCGATGTGGCCTGGGAAGCAGATCGGCTGGTGGTGGGGATGGGGGGGGCCGGGGTCTCGGTCTGGTCCACAGCGGGGGATGCGCTTCGCCACCGCGGGGATCTTGTGATTCCTGGAGCTGCGCTCTCGGTGGCTGTGGACGGCCAGTACGCCTGGGTGGCGGGATGGTCGCTCGTGGCGCTCGTCGATCTCTCCAACGATGTGCCTCGTGTGCTCGGGCACGAGCCCTCTCGGTTTACAGGCCACGGTGTGGCAGCGGCCGGTGGGCGAGCCATCGTGGCAGACTGGTTCACAAGCACGGCCATGCAAGTGGTCGAGGGTGTGGCGGGGCCTGAGCTTGACCTGCCGGCCAGGGTGTACCTGAAGCCGGATGTGAGCGGGGGCAACGACACGGCAACCGTCACCAACTACGGGCCGCTGGAGCTCGAGATGTCCCTCACACCCGACACCAACGTGGTGCTCTCATCCGAGAATCTCCTGGTGCCGGCCTACAGCAGCCTGGGGCTGCGCATCGAGCTGCTGGGCGATACCGCGACAGGTGGCGGGGTTGCCTGGACGTCGAATGATCCCGATGAGAGCAGTGGTCGAATCGAGATAGAGCAGGCCGACCAGGGTATCGGCTCCAGCCATGTGGACTTCACCTTGCCGGGCATTGAAATGCCCTCGGGAGACGAAGGCCGCTGGACCTTGTCGGATCACCAGGGGAGCGCTGTGGTGCTGGTCTACTGGTCGCTTTTGTGACCAACCTGCAGTCTGGAGGTTCCAGACATCCGCAACACCCTCCGCAGTCGAGACGATGCCGACCGCATCCAGCTTTGGTTCCTCAACGATCGCGATGGCCTTCCGGAGATTCGTTCGTTTGCGGAGGAAACCGCGATGGAGGGCACTCTGTTGTATGGCGCAAGTGAGCTGTACAGCCGGTACTATCCAGAGATCAGCGACGGCTCCGAGTATGCCTGGGCGCCGTATCCGCTGGAGGTGGTGGTGGGTCCGGATGGTGTGATCGAGCTCATTTCGCATGAGTACGACGCCACAGCGCTTCATGCCGCGCTCGACGCTGCGCTCGCCGAGTAGTGGGCCGGTGGGTGGACCGGATGCTTGGGCATTCGGGTCCGATGGCCATCACAGATACGAGCGCGCAGATGTGGCGAGGGCATCGCTCGGTGTCGGTGTTTTGGGCGAAGCCTGTTCGAGAGCAGTGCGGAGCGCGTCCGTGGTGGGTCCGCCGGTGAGTGCCCGACTCATACGGGTGCTCACATCAGTCGGCAGCCATGCCCTGGGATCGGGCTCCGGGCTTTACGGCGAACCAGGAACGGGCGGTCCTTGACCCGCGGCCAAACCCATCAGGGACATTCCTCCCAGGTCTGCATCTCCGCCGATGGGCAGCCCGAGGTCCAGCCATCGGGTCCGCAGGTGTCGCTGAAGCCCCAGCATGAGTCGCCCGTTGGCGGCCCGAAGTGCGACAGGGCCTCGCCACAGACGGTTCCGAGGGGCATGCACCCCACGAGCTCGGGGGTGCCGAAGTCCATGCAGTAGCCTCCTTCGGATGTCGCTGTGACCGGCCAGCCGAAGATCTCCTGACACCCGCGGGCCGCGCAGACGTCTACCGACGTTTCCCAGCAAGTCAGGGGATCCGTGTCTGCGTCTGCGTCTGCGTCTGCGTCTGCGTCTGCGTCAGCGTCAGCGTCAGTGTCTGCGTCTGCGTCAGCGTCAGCGTCTGCGTCAGTGTCAGTGTCTGCGTCAGTGTCAGTGTCAGTGTCAGTGTCAGTGTCAGTGTCAGTGTCAGTGTCAGTG
>CAJWOS010000360.1 GCA_913044235.1 uncultured Pseudomonadota bacterium | reverse complement strand
CACGACGCAGGAACAGCGCCGATAGGCCGCCGCATAGGCCGAGGCCGACAAGGGCGCATAGTCGATCTCGCCGCGGACCAGCGCGCCTTGCAGGCGCGCGAGATCCCAGTAGGCGACGAGGTGAACGGGAATGCGAAGCCCCGCCTCCAGCGCCGCGCGAAACGGCCAAACAAGCGAGAGATTTGGAACAGGGTGTACGGCGGGACACGACGCCTCCTGGCCGGCAGACTATCGTCCAAACGGTCATTGGTCTTCGTCGGTCGATGGAAGCGCTGGTTCAAGTACCGATTCAGGAGTTCTCCGCTGGCACTTGTCGTTCAATATTCTGGTCGAGCGTGTCTGCTGGGCGAGCACTGCGATTGGGCCGAAGGCGCCAGCCTGGCGGTACCAACGCCCATGGGGATCCGAATGGCTATCGAGGATGCCTCCGAGGGTGTCTTTGTACGGACCGCCCTACACGGCGAGCTGTACGAAACTCGGTTGCCCCTGGATGCAGAGGCCGATCGCTCGGGCGGCCCCCTGCGCTTCGTCGGCGCAGCCATCGCCGCCCTACGCGATCGCGACGTGCGCCTCCGGCCAGCGTCGGTCTGGGTTCATGCAAGCCTTCCCGCAGGTCGGGGGTTTTCTTCCTCGGCGGCGTTTTGTCTTGCGATCCTCGATGCTCTCTCCCGTCATGCAGGGGTGCGCTGGACAGCCGAGGAGCTCGCAGACATTGCGTTTCATGTGGAGTCTGAGCTGCTTGGCGTGCCTTGTGGACGCCTCGATCCGATGGCATGCGTGGCCGGATCCCCGGTGTTCCTGCAGTGGACGGGAGACCGGGCACCCCTGCGGCGCGTCCCCGTCGGTCGCACCACGCACCTCGTGCTTGGGGCATTTCCTCAGCACCGGGACACGATGAAAATCCTGACCGCACTGTCCGAGCGCTGGCGGAGCCCGTTGTCTGCACCACTCGAGCCACCCGACATCGCAGCCGTTCGCGAAGCAGTTGCGGTTTGGGGTGCCACAGCCACACGTGGCGCCCGCGCTCTGGTGGATGGCGACCTCCTTGCCCTCGGCGCTGCGATGAATGAAGCCCAGGGTGCATATGACCGCGCAGCAGCGCAGGTCGACGCGCTCGCTGCTCCTCGGCTCACCGATGCATGCCACCGGCTGCTTGAGAACGGCGCCCTCGGAGCGAAGTTCAGCGGCGCAGGGGGAGATGGCTCGGTGGTCGCGCTCGCCCGAGACGCGCGCCATGCAGAAAAGCTCGCAGCAGTCCTTCAATCCCGGAACCTGACCGTCTGGAAGGTCCCTCTGGAGTCTCGATGATCGCGTCCGTTCTGCTTTCCTTCTGGATCGGATTGCTGCCAGCGATGGCGGCCCCCACCACGCCAGCCTCCCCCGAGCGTCCCCAGAGAGAGCGACCACCGCCCCCGGAGCGTCCAGGCTTTTCGGGCGATGCATTGGTGGGGTGGACCATCGGTACCCTCGCCGCCCCCAGCGTGAACAGCGGAGCGACCGGAACCTTGTTGGCCCGGTACGACGCCTTTGCGACCCGCCGCTCCACCGGTGGCCCACGCCTCGGCTTCAGCGTTTGGGGAGCCTTCCATACGGCGCCGTTCACCACCTGGACCGCCGAGGCCAGCCAGGCCGTACGCGCCGATGAGTCCGACGTCGCAGTGGACCTCTCCAGCTCCACGGTCGGCATTCGTCGATATGGGTTGATGACCGTGCTGCGTCACGACCCGGCCTCGCGGGTTTCTGCCGATGTGGGCTTCGGCTTCGGCCGGGTCGACCTGGACGCTTCGCCCTGGGGACGCACCGCACTCCCGGCGCTCACTTTCGAGGCGGGCCTACGACACCACCTGCCCGTTGAGCGACTCTTCATGACCTGGACCGCCCGTGGCAGCTGGATCGAGACGCCGAGCTCCGCCTCGGGCTGGCCTGCTGAAGAGTGGTGGTTCGTCGAGTTTGGCCCCAGCATCGGCTACGGCATGAACACCGGCGGGCGCTGAGGGTGCTCACAGGCTCGGCCGGTCCGCGACAGCAACCCCAGACTCGGTGAGCAGGTCGACGACCCAAGTCACTCGCTCCTCAAGGCTCTCAAGCGCCGGCATGAATGCGGCGATGCGGTCGGGCACCTCACGGCTCACAAGGCCTTCGAGCGAGGACTGGAAGAGGCGCTGGGTCCAGGGGTTTGAAGTGCGAATCCCATCGGCCTGCAGGGGAATCACGCCCCATGGCAGGATGATGATCCGGTCGAGCAGAGCAGACCGCGCCCGCACCTGTCCAAAAAACGCGGCCACATCCGCGACGTCGCTGGTGAACCGATACAGAAGCCGAAACGCCGCATAGTCCCAGCCGCTGCGGTCGGAGACGAAGCCTCCGTGTGCGCGAATGGCTGCATCTTCACGCTCGATCTTTTCCTGCCAGAGCTCCATGAACAGCCCCTGAAACGCACCCGGTCCAAGCGCATGGATGTTGAGCCCGGCTTCCAGGCGCTCCCGCATCCCCTCGGGGATGTAAGGCACATCGAGACGCCGTGAGAGCGCACGCCCGAGGGTGGACTTTCCAGTTCCGGCGCTGCCTGCCAGGGCCAGTCGTGGTGGCCGGTCAGAGGCACCCGCCTGGGCACGCATCGCGGCCCCCACAATGCCGGGATCCGACGCCAGCGGGCGCTCGCCGAGCGTCTGGACCACCACCCCAGCTTGCGCCACCTGCAGCCAGGTGTGGGATCCAGGCACCGGCGCGAAGCGAAGCGCTTCGGAGACGGGCAAGCCCAGTGAGCGACACAAAAGGATTCGAATCACGCCGGCATGGGCCACCACCACCGTTCGCCCACCGCGGATCACCGGCCAGTGCCGCTCGAGGGCCTGGCCCACCCGCGTCGACAGGTCGTCCAGGTTTTCTCCTCCCGGCGGACGCATGGTGGCGTAGTCGGTCCAAAACGCCCGCACCTGTGCGATGTCTTCATCGGTCAAGTCGCTCCAGGTGCGGCCTTCCCACGCGCCCATGTGCTGCTCTCGCAGATCAGGATCGACCACAAGCGGGACATCGAAACGCTCCGCAAGCGTCCGAGCCGTGACCAACGCACGAGAGAGATCCGAAGACAAGATCCGGTCAGGCTTCGGTAGGTGCCCCACTCCCCAGGCAATCATCGCAGCCGACTGCGCACGCCCCTCAGCGGACAAGGGGAAGTCGGTGTGACCGTAGCACCGTCGCTGCCCATCGGTGTCTGGCTTGCCGTGTCGTAGCAGATGCAGGTGCGTGACTTCCGAGGACGGAAGCGCCTGTAGTGTGGTGCGGTCCCAAGGCATCAGTCCATCCCCTCCAGCTCACCGGCATGCTGTACGACGTCTCGGTAAAAGCCGAATGCCCACCCAAGGTCGCCCACCCGAATTCGCTCGTTGGTGCCATGGACCCGTCCCACGTCGTCAGGCCGCACTCGCACAGGGCTGAAGCGATAGATCGCCTGCGACCGAGACCGCAGCAGTCGCGAGTCGGTCGCCGCAACGAAGAGGCCCGGAGCCACAACCACCTCTGGAAGCTGGCGTCGAATCGCTTCGTGCAGCAAGCGATACCCAGGATGGTCGATCGGACTCACGACCGAAGGCTCCATGTTGCCAGCACCGTCCACAACCGAGACGGTGATCGACTCACCGGCCTCCGCCGCCACCGCCACCACGTGTTCGAGGGCCGAATCGATGGAATCGCGCGGATGAATTCGCAGGTTCAAGGTTGCGGAAGCATACTGAGGTAGGGCATTGTCAGCCTCGCCCGCTCGCAACCGGGTGGCCACCATGGTGGTCCGAACCAGGGCGTTGGTGGACCGACTCGACTCCAGCTGCCCCAAGACCAGGCTCCGAAACAGCCACAAATTTGCGAATATCGCCCGCTCAGGCCACTTCATCTCAGCATTCAAGTGCGCAAAGAGCGCCTCCGCAGCCCCGTCGAGGGCCGCCGGGAACGGGCTGGCTTCCAGTGCAGCCACCACCCTGGAGAGATCTCCGATGGTGGTGGTGGGGGGCGGCATGGAGGCGTGCCCCATTCCACCCGACGCCCGCACCTCCACCGTGAGGTAGCCCTTCTCCGCAATCCCAATGAGCGCAGCAGGCATCGAAACACCCGGCACAAGCCCATCGGTGACCACAAGCCCCTCGTCCACAATGAAGGCGAAGTCCAGCTGCTCTCGCTCCCACACGCGCCCCAGCGCCGCCGTGGAGGCACCGCCGATCTCTTCATCATCGCTGAACCAGAAATACAGCGTTCTGCGAGGCCTCCAGCCCGACGCGGCAAGCTCTGCGACCGCCCTAGACAGGCCGACAAGCCCCACTTTCACATCCAGTGCTCCTCGCCCCCAGACGCAGTCTCCCGGCCAGTCTCCACAGGGGGCCACCGCCCCGGAAAAGGGTGGGTACTGCCAGCCCGACGCGGTCCCCGGCTCGACCGGAACCACATCTTGGTGAGCGATGAACAGCACCGGCTCCAAAGACGGATCGGATCCGGGCCACTCGAAGAGCCAGGAGTCGTTGAGGGTATCGTGCTGCCGAAGCGCCCCGTGAAACGCCGGAAAGCGCGCCCGGTGCCATGCGTGCAGCGCCTCGAACGCTTCGTGGTGGGCGGCACCCGATACGGTGGGGAAAGACAGAGCCTCTGAGACCAGGGTGGTCACGAGGGCAACATCCACCGCATAGGGTTCGCCGACAGGCTCCGCTTGCATGCTTGGAATCTGTGCTGCGCGGAGCACGACGACCGCGCATATCGACAACGCGGCTCCCACGAGCAGTCCTGCCGACCGAGCACTCGCGCTCATGACCATACCTCCAGCCACCCAGCCTGCCCGAACCGTGACCACGAGGCAAGCGCAGTACAACACGGGACATCAAGCAGCAGGCTATGGGTATCCGTCTCCACTCGCTTCCGGGTCCGCCATGCCTCGTACTGCCACGCCGACATCTCCGCATCGGACCTATCTGCCCATGACCCGTGAGGAAGCTGACGGGCCGCTCGACATCATCCTAGTCACGGGCGACGCCTACGTAGACCACCCCTCCTGGGGAGTGGCAGCGGTCGGGCGATGGCTGGAGGCCCATGGATTCTCGGTCGGGGTCATCGCCCAGCCCGACTGGCGCGATGTGGAGTCACTGCGGGTCCTCGGCCGCCCACGCCTGTTCTTTGGGGTGACCGCCGGCAACATGGACACCATGGTGAACAAGTACACGGCTGCGCGGCGGATTCGCACCGACGATGCCTACTCGCCAGGCGGCGAGCCCGGACGCCGTCCCGACCGGGCCACCATTCCGTATACAGCCCTCTGCAAACAAGCCTTCAAAGGCATTCCTGTGATCACCGGGGGGGTTGAGGCCAGCCTGCGCCGCTTCGCCCACTTCGACTTCTGGCAGGAGAAAATCCGCGGCAGCATCCTGCTCGAAGCGAAGGCAGACCTTCTGGTGTACGGCATGGGAGAGCGGGCAATTATCGAGATTGCCGAGCGACTGGCCGCGGGGCGCAGCGTTCGAGAGTGCCGCGACATAGCCGGAGTGGCCTACCCACTCGGAGCCAAGGAGGCACCACCCGAAGGTCCCAACGTCATTGAGGTACCGTCGCTCGGGGAGTGCCGGAGCGACCCTCGCGCCTTCAACCAGCTCACCGTTCACATGTACCGGGAAAGCAACCCGCACTGCGGGCGCACCCTGATTCAGGCACACAAGAATCGCTGGGTGGTCCAGAACCCCCCAGCCCATCCCCTCGATACGGCCTCGCTGGACCGACTGCACGAGCTGCCCTACCAATACGGCGCTCACCCCTGCTACCGAAAGCCCATTCCCGCGCTCCAGAGCATTGCCGGAAGCGTTTCGGTGAATCGCGGCTGCTCGGGTGGGTGCGCCTTTTGCGCGCTCACCATCCACCAGGGGAAAGACGTCACCTCTCGCAGCCACGAGAGTGTGGTTCGAGAGGTCAAGAAGATGCGCAGCCGGCCTGGCTTCAAGGGCATTGTGAGCGACCTCGGCGGCCCCACCGCAAACATGTTTCACATGAACTGCAAAGACGAGCGGGCCAACCAGCTCTGTCGACGGGTCTCCTGCTTGCACCCCAAGCGCTGCAAGCACTACGGCACGGATCACAAGCCCTACCTGAAGCTGCTGCGTGAAGTCCGGGAGATTCCCGGAATCAAGCGGGTGTACATCAACTCAGGGATTCGGTACGACCTGGCATCACTGGACAGCGAGTTCGTAGAGGAGCTGGCCGCCCACCACACGCCGGGCCAGCTCAGCGTCGCCCCCGAGCATGCGAGCCCCGATGCGCTCTCCATGATGAAGAAGCCTGCGATTGGGTACTTTTCGGAGTTCATGGACCGGTTCCGAAAGGCCAACGACGCTGCAGGCCGAGAGCAGTTCTTGGTCCCCTACTTCCAGTGCGCGCACCCAGGCACAGGGCCCGAGGCGTGCATCGAGCTCGCGCTCTATATGAAAGAAAATGGACTGCGTCCGCGCCAAGTCCAGATGTTCATGCCGACACCCGCCACGCTCGCCACAGCGATGTACGTCAGTGGCCGCGACCCGTACACCAAAAAGCCCGTCTTCGTGGCGAAAGGCGACCGCGAGCGGTCACGGCAGCGGGCGCTCTTGTTCTACTGGAAGCGTGAGGAGTGGCCCCATGTGCGAGAGGCCCTGAAAGCGTGGCGCCGTACCGACCTCATCGGCCGCCATCCGAGCAGCCTCGTGCCACCCGGTCCAGCCTTCGGAGCCTGGACTCGCCGGACCAAGACACGCGGCAAGGTACGCTACGACAACCACATGGGAATGAAGGTCGAGCGCGCCACGCGTCAGGAACAGCAAGAAGAGAGCTGGGAGGCCATCGCCGTTCGGCCGTAATCCTTTCTCAGTCGCCGGTCTTGCACATCGACCGAAGGTTGCCCACGGTCTTGGCACCCACACCGGTCACACGCGAAAGTTCATCACAGCTCGAAAACGGACCCTTGGCGTCGCGGTCGGCTACAATTGCAGCTGCCTTCGACGGGCCAATCCCCGGCATGGTGTCGAGCTGCGCCGTCGATGCCGTGTTGATGTTCACTGCATTCGCCGATGGTGCACCACTGCCCGAATTCGTGGCTCCTTGCACCACCGTGGCACCGTCGCCAACCTCCGCCTCTGTGCGAAGAGACTCCACGGTCTTGGGCCCGATACCCGGTACCGCCTGCAGCGCGTCCACCGAGCCGAACGCTCCGTTTTCTGTTCGGTAGGCCACAATTGCTGCAGCCTTGGACGGTCCAATCCCCGGGAGCGACTCCAGATCCGCGGTCGACGCGGTGTTCACATTGACACCCGCCTCAGCGATGCTCGACGAAAACATCGGCATGACGAAGAGGGCGGCCGCAAAAGCCAGTCGCCGCAACCAGTTTCCGCGCGAGGTGTATGTTTGAGGAGACATCAGAAACTCCGTGCTAGAAGAGGCCGCCGGTTCGCTTGCAGTCCGGTGCTGGCACACACCATACAGCGAACGCGTCAGAAGGAAAAGTCGTCTCCGATTCC
>CAJWOS010000359.1 GCA_913044235.1 uncultured Pseudomonadota bacterium | reverse complement strand
GGCGGGGTTTGGTCATGGTCGGCTGGGGGTGACGTGCAGGCGTTGCGTGGAATGTCAGCCCGACTTGCGGAGCTTCAGCAACCCACGATTGTGGACGGTCCCGATCTCCGGGGGGCTGTGGGTGCGGTGCGGTTCGACCTCTGCGTGGGGCGAGATGCGCTGGTCGGATGTGAAGATCCCCACGCACGCTTGTCTATGATTCAGTCGATGTTGCAGCAGAACGCACGAGTCGTTCTGATCGAGACGCTCGTACGCCACACTCCGCGGCTGTCCGAGATGGTGGGCAGTACCCCAGGTGCGAGCGAGTTGGTGGGTCGATGGAAGGCAGCGGAGGATGCGCTCTATACAAGTACGGCCGACCGTCTGACCCGATGGACCGCGGAAGAGCTGGCTTCGGTCCTGGAGGCGGTAGGACTGCAGGTTGAGCATCGCATTGTGCATACGCGACACGACCTTGCGGTCACGGATGCCGTGATCACGCGATGGTTTGGGCAGCGAGAAGGCAGCTACGCAGACCGGCTCTCCGAGTCGATGTCGAGTGGTGACTTGATCGACGCACGCGCGATTGTGAAGACCGCCTTGAGAGGACGGACCCTCCCTTGGACCGGACAGGCTGTGCTGCTTGTGGGTCGTCAGGTGCCGGGACTGGACGAAGCGTGAGGAAGCTCTGCGCTCGCGCGCCCAGCGGTGACCTCGATGATGCGTTGCTGTAGTTGCACCACGGCCTCCGGAGCGATGCGGACCACCCGCTCTACGTCTGCGCCATAGGTGGTGCGCTCATCTTCCGCGCCGAGCTCGCTGAGCACGCTCTCCACTGCGCCAGTATCGGCATATCCGTAGACCAGGGTTACCAAGGTGCGAACCTCGAGCACAACCGGGGTCGCCGTATCGAGACCCTGGCCGGCACAGCCTCCATAGGCGCGTACGAGTCCGCCGATTCCAAGCTTCGTGCCCCCAAACCAGCGGGTGACCACCACCACCACATCGCATGCCGAGCGACCTTCGATTCGAGCGAGGATGGGGCGACCGGCCGAGCCGGAAGGCTCTCCATCGTCGCTGCTGCGGGTGGTGCCGTCGGCCAGCGCGAACGCCCAGCAGTGGTGGTTCGCACGTGGAAAACGCAGCCGCAGGTCTGCCACCACCATCAGGGCCTCGGCTGCGGTCTTTGCCGGCGCGACGGTGGCCGTGAATCGACTGCCTTTGACGGGTGCAGACTCGAAAGTACTTTCCGCAGTGACGGTCCAAGCCATGGGGAACCTCGGGTTCAGCGAATGCGGCGGACTCGGTTCTTGTATTCCCACTCGATGCCCCAGCCGTGCATGCGTGGCAACAATCGGGCAGGAGGAGGGTCTTTTCGCAGGCCGCCGACCTGGTGCAAGACGCAGACCTTCCGGCGAACATCGTATGCGCAGCGATAGCGCGCGTCGCCCACCCTCACGCTGGCGGGAAAGTCCCGCTCGAGACGGGGTGCGAGGTGGGCTGGCACGGGCTCGGGTAGAAGATCCGCGGCTTCGAGCAGCTCGAGCTCGGTGGGGTCATTCAGCTCCAGGGTCTCCAGGCGCTGTTGCAGCCACTCTCGCAGCGGCAGCAGTGGCGCTTCGCCTTCGAGCCGCCGCGCGAGCGACGCTCGCTCGTGCCGATGGTTCAGTTCCTTTGCGATGCCCCCCATCAATGCATTCTTCAAGAGCAGATCGACGATGGCGTCGCGGGCAAGACTGCCCGTGGGCATTTCTTCACGGACTGCGAGGGCTCGTCCGGCATAGACTCGCTCAATTCGTGCGACCATCCCGCCTTCCGCGCGTCGGTCCAGGCGCACTTCGACGACGCGGTCTCGCCCTCGTCCGGCTTGAACCAGCCACGACGGGGGCACTGGCATGGCTGCAGTGATCACGATTTCGTCGCGGCGAGGCTTTGGGGTAAACGCTCGGCTGTCCAGGAGCAGGATGGAGGTGTGGGCTGTTTCATCCACCACACTGTTGCGTCCGAGAGACAGCTCGGTCCCACCGTTGGCCCAGGCCAGTCGCCGTCCGTGTCGACGCTGGATGTGCGCGCATCGAGGCCAGGCCGCCAGCAGGGTTCTTGCCAGGGTTGCGCGCTCATCGGGGGTGATGCGCTGGCGTCCGCGGCAGCGCTCGATGTCCCACTGGAAGGCGCTGCAAAACCGCCGCAGAGCAGTGCGGGCCTCCGATAGGGCTTTTTCATCGAGTCCGGGCTGGCGAGGGCGTCCGCTGCAGACCGCAAGAATCATCGCCGTGGCATCGCATTGGGCGTCGAAGATGGGGTCTGGGTCATCGAGTGGAGCGGAGCGTCGCTCTCCAGGCCGCAGCAACGGACGCGAGGTGCTCAAGGCCGCGGCGAGCGGAAGAGTGAGCTCGAGTGTGCCGCGTGCTTGCGACTCTACGAGCAGTCGACCCAGATGTGCGTCGACCGGCAGTCCAAACAGGCGGGTGCCCCTTGTGGTGATGGCGTGGGTGGTTCGGTCCAGTGCATCGAGATCTTCGAGGCGCTGTCGGGCATCCGCGACAGCGTGTGGCTTGGGCGGGTCGAGGAAGGGCAGAGTCTCAAGGGCGCCAGCTCCGCATGCGGCCGCTGCGAGAACGAGCTGGCCGAGATCGTCTCGATGGATCTCGGGTGGGGTTCGCGCATCGAGTCGAACGTGGGCCTTCCAAAGGCGAATGGCCACACCCGGACCGAGTCGCCCTGCGCGTCCCGATCGTTGGTCGGCGCTGTCTCGCGCGATGGGCAGCAGTGTGAGGTGGGCCCGACCGTTGCGGTAGCGGGTTCGCCGCACGAGGCCGCTATCGATGACCACACCGATGCGGGGAATCGTGAGAGAGGTCTCGGCCACGTTGGTAGACAAGATGATGCGGCGTCTGGGGCCGGGTCGGAAGACTGCACGCTGGCGTTGTAGCGAGAGGCCGCCATGCAGGGGCAGCACGTCTTCGGGACGGTCACGAAGGATGGTGGCGACGCGCTCGATCTCCGCCTTCCCTGGCAGGAACACCAGGATGTCTCCTGAGGTGTCATCCAATGATTCAAGAGATCGAAGCACGCGTGATTCAAGATTGTTTGCAGAAGGCGCTGGGTCAGGTCCAGCTTGGTGACGGATCTCCACGGGGTGCAGCCGTCCGTCTCCGGAATGGTGTACCCCCTGAAGGAATTCAGCGATGCGGTCTCCTGCAAGGGTGGCGCTCATCACCAGAAGGTCGGGGCTGGGCCTGCCCATCCGCCGATCTCGCACGCAGAGCGCCAGCAGGAGATCGAGATCCATGCCTCGTTCGTGGAACTCGTCGAAGACGAGGCTCTGGAAGTTGGTGAGACGTCCGGCGGCTGCCCAGCGCAGGGCGATCCCCGGAGTCACGAACACCACCTCGCTGCGTTCGGTCGCGCGGGCTTCGTCGCGCACCACCCAGCCCACTTCGCGGCCGGCTTGGACCGACTCCAGCTCCGCCACGCGTGTGGCGAGTGCACGGGCGGCCACTCGACGAGGCTCCACTACCAGCACCCTCCCTCGGTTGCGCAGCCAGCGTGGAATCTGCGTGGACTTTCCGGATCCGGTTGGTGCCGAGACCACGACGGGTTGCGTTTCGATCGATGCCAGCACCGTGGATCGCAGCGATTCGATGGGAAGGGGGGCAGCAGAAGACATGAGACACCGACGGGGGGGAGGGTCCTAACGAATCCAGGCATGATGGAGCACGCCGGAACGGTATCTGAGGGCTAAGGGTTCGAGGGATGGCCACGGGTCCGGGGCCCGGCACATGGAGGCGAGTGTGGTGGATCTTCCGCGAATGGTGGCCCCTCCGCCCTACCTGCTGCCCGCGGAGGTTCAGGCGGCGTTTCGGCGGCGCCGCCAGTGGACCACTCGCTCCACACTGTTCTTTGTGGGCTGGGTGGGGGGCTTGGTCGCTGGTCTGCTTCCGATCTCCGTGCTCCTGCTTCGGCATGGCGTAGCTTCGCTGCTGGGGCTGGGCCTTGCTTTGTACCTCGCCCTTCCCTTGGGATGGCTCGTCGCGCGACGGTCTCGGAGCACGAGACGACAAGCGGATCATCGCCTCGTGATGCACTGGTCTCGATTTCCAGATGATCCGCGGTGGTCGGCGAGCTTGGTATTGGCACAGCAAATGGACCAGACCTCGGGTGCGGATCCGGAGGTTCGTGTGGTGCTCTGTCGACTCCTTGAGACTTTGTTTGGGCTCTTTGCAGAGCTCCGCGTGCTCGATCGCAGCGTCGAGGCAGACCAGACCCTCCACGAGCTTGGGGGACGCTCCGAGCTGCACCAAGATCTTCGAACGCTCCGGCAGCACCGAGATGAACAGGTCACTCGACTGGTCGATGCCCTCCGGGAATTGCACCTCGGATTTGCTCGTCGGAGCTCCGCACCGCCGGTGGTTCGCGAAGAAGTGATTTCGCTGTTGGACCAGCTCGATGCGGAGCGGGAAGTCGACGCCTTGCGACCAGCATCGGATGCCTTTCGCCGGATGCACGGCCAGCCTCGGTCCTCTCGCGACTGAGCCGGTGCGAGCATCCCTCTCGGCACTTTCCCGAAGACACCGGTGGTTGGGCGCGTCCGGCGCTCGGATCGGACGGTGCAGCCGCGGGCATCGATCGTACGTTAGTCCACGCGGCAGGAGTGGTTGTTCCGGCGGTGCTCGACACACCGTTCGAGCGGCAGCATCCCCTCTTCAATCCGGGTCTTCCGGTCTCGGTGAGGCTGTGTCCTCGTCGCTGTTTTGTCGCCACGCGCGGGTTGTTGCTCCTGTGGTGGCCATCTTTCCTTGCTTTTCCGGATCCGAGAGCCACACCCTATGTCCCAAGCTCCTCGCAAGTCCCGTGTCTTCAGTGGCGTGCAGCCCTCCGGTAGCTTGCACATCGGCAACTACGTGGGCGCACTCACGCAGTGGCGTGACATTCTCGACAGCCACGACTGCATCTTCTGCGTGGTCGACCTCCATGCCCTGACGGTTCCCGAAAACGTAGACCCGAAGGCGCTTCGGGCAAAGTCACGGGAGCTGGCTGCGCTCTACATGGCATGTGGCATCGACCCGGAGCGGGCCACGATCTTTCTGCAGTCCGAGGTCACTGCTCATGCCGAGCTGGCTTGGGTTCTCACGTGCACAACGCCGCTGTCGTGGCTCCACAAGATGACCCAGTTCAAGTCCAAGGCGGCGGCCAACGAGGCCGTTGGCTCGGGGTTGCTGTGCTACCCGGTACTCCAGGCGGCCGACATCCTGCTCTACGACACCGATGTGGTGCCTGTGGGCGACGACCAGGTGCAGCACATCGAGCTGGCTCGCAACATCGCCAGTCGCTTCAACCACCTGTTCGGCGAGACATTCGTGTTGCCGAAGCACAAGGTGCGGCAGGCCGGCGCACGGATCATGGGGCTCGATGAGCCCACCGCGAAGATGAGCAAGTCCGCTTCCGGCACCGGGCATGCCATCTACCTGCTCGATTCCCCCAAGCGTGTGAAGAAGGCCATCATGCGTGCGAAGACCGATCTGGGGTGCGAGTTCCGTTTCGACGAAGCATCTCCTGGAGTGCGCAATCTGATCACGATTTACGAGGTGCTCAGCGGAGAAAGCCGGGAAGTGATTTCAGAACGGTACGAAGGGCGCGGGTACGGCTATCTGAAGAAGGATCTGGTCGACGTGGTGGAGGCCTCCCTTGCACCCATTCGCGCGGCCTATGCGGGCTATACCGATGATCCAGCGGAGCTGGATCGGGTGCTCGATGCTGGTGCAGATCGGGCCCGCGGTGTCGCGCAGTCCGTACTTTCCCGAGCAATGCGCAACGCAGGGCTGGGACGTCGCTGAATCTCCAGCCCCGCACGCGCTATGCTTCACGGGCGCTTGGGCGGCCGCAGACGACTGATGTGGCCGTATTGAGCCGGAACCACGATGACTCTCTTTGCTCAGCCCGCCATGGGACGTCGCTATCAGGTCCGCCGACCCGTTGGTCAAGGCGGTTTTGGCACGGTGTATCTGGCAGACATGTTGGGCGACAATGGGTTTGTGCGTGCCGTGGCCCTGAAGGTGCTGAATCGAGATGTCGCAGCCTCTGGGGAGGTCGCGCGTCGGTTTCGCGACGAAGCCCGCGTGCTCGGACTGCTTCGGCATCGGGCCATCGTGCAGGTCGATGGCCTTGTTTATCTGGGTGACCGACAGGCCCTGGTCATGGAGTACATCGACGGTGCTGATCTTGGCCGTCTGATGGCGCTCGGCCGCATTCCACCCGGTCCCGCACTCGAGATTGTGGGAGAGGTGGCCAACGCACTCGACATCGCCTTCCATATGAACGGTCCCGATGGTCGGGAGCTTGGGTTGCTCCACCGGGATGTGAAGCCATCCAACATCCGTCTCACGCCCGCGGGCGAGGTGAAAGTCCTGGACTTTGGCGTGGCGAGGGCCCAGTTCGAAGAACGAGAAGCCATCACGCGAAGCTATCTGTTGGGCTCCAACGGCTACATGGGGCCGGAGCGCTTTGAAGGGGAAGACGGACCGCCCACCGATATCTACAGCCTGGGTGTGGTGCTGCTGGAGATGCTCACGGGCGCCACGTTCGGCTCCACTTCTATCCGGCCGCAAAAGCTGTCCGCGCGTGTGGAGGATGCGCTCGAGGCGGTGGGTGATGTGCCCGGGCCCGTGGCCAAGCTCGTTCGCCAGATGATGTTGTTTGAGCCGGAAGAGCGCCCCACTGCAGCCGATGTGGAGCGACAGGCGTGGGAGCTCCACCGGGCGCTCCAGCTGGGACGGCTGCGGGACTGGGCGCGCAGTGCCGTTCCCGAAGCAGCCGCGAAGCCCGTCCCAGTGGGGGCCGACGATCTCTCCGGCAAGGTCTTGGAAGAGAGCACAGGAGGCGCCACGCCTGCACCCATGCGGGATCTGGCGGAGAGCCCCAGGGCGGTCGATGCCCCGGTTGCTGATCCATCCGATGTCTCGGCCATGGTCACTTCGATGGTGGAGGCGCCGAGGCTTCCCTTGGTCGAGACGGTCTTGAACAACCGCCCTCCGGCAGACGAGTGGGACGACGAGCAGCCCACGGTGGTCTCGGCGGTACGGGGTGCATCCTCGGCCTCGGGGCGGGGTGGTACCCCGAACCTTGCGGTGTCGAATGCGCCGATGTCGTTCGTGCCGCCGCCACCTGTCGTGCCGGTCTCGGAGCATCGTGCGCACGAGCGCACCCCACGACCGCGGCCTCGACCGCTGCCCGTTCCAGAGGTCCCACAGTCAAACACCATGTCGAGGCTTGTGGCTGTGGGCACCGCGCTGGGAGTCATCCTGGCGGGCGGAATCGGTCTGTTCTTGTTTGCCATCCAACCACCGCCAACCGTTCAGAAAAAGGTCCCGGTGGTCAAAGTCGAAGCACCTCCTTCGGAGGAGCCCGAAAAGCCGACGGCCTGGACCATGACCGACGGCTGGACCGAGGACGTCAACTTCTTCGCCCCGCCGGGCTACACGCCTGCCAAGAGTGACTGCCCGAACGGGTGCCTCGAGGTCGCCATGTCCGTGGTGCCCTTCGAGGTGGTCACC
>CAJWOS010000358.1 GCA_913044235.1 uncultured Pseudomonadota bacterium | reverse complement strand
AACGGACGAGCTCCAGAGTGGGGCAAAGCATTGCCGCGGATGCGGTAGCCCCGTCTCCGCAAAAAATGACAAAGAGCCCCGCCGTAATACGGGGATCCAGGCGCTTCGTCAAGTACCCATTGAGAACGAGACGTCTCGATCAGTGGGCGACTTCGCGCGGTATGGAGGTTCGGTGTCCATCTTTCCCTGGAGCGATCCATGGCTTCATGCGGCTGTATTGGCGGTCGCTTTTGCTCTGGATCGGTGGCTTGGGGAGCCGCCCGTTCGGATTCATCCGGTGGTGTGGATGGGAACAGCGATCGGCTGGGCACGAGACCGGGCTCCCCGTGGTCCTGTGGGGGGCCTCGTGTGGGGGCTGGGCATGGCCGTGCTTCTCCCTGCACTCGCTGCGGGGCTGCTCACCGTGCCGGTCGCCCTGCCCTGGATCGGCCCCATCTACGCCGTGTGGCTCGTCACATCGTGCTTTGCCGCGCGTGGTCTCGTGGACGCGGGGGAGCGACTCGCTGGGCACGCGGAAGCCGGGGAGCTTGCGGATGCCCGCACTTCGCTGGGTTGGCTGTGCTCACGCGATCCATCTGGGCTGGAGCTCACCGAGCTGACGGCCGCCGCGACGGAGTCGGTGGTCGAGAATGCGTCCGACAGTGTGGTCGCTCCGATGGTCTGGTACGCCCTGGCAGGAATTCCCGGCTTGGTGGTCTACCGCTGCGTGAACACCTTGGACGCGATGGTGGGGTACCGCGGAAAGTACGAGTGGCTCGGAAAGGCATCCGCGCGCCTCGACGACCTGATGAACCTGATCCCTGCCCGACTGACCGCCCTGATGTTGCTGGCTGCGGGGGCCACGGTCCCAGGCTGTGATCCGGCTCGTGGATGGCGCGTCTTCTGGCGCGATGGTCGGAAGACATCGAGTCCAAACGCGGGTCGGCCGATGGCAGCCGCGGCGGGTCTGCTCGGAGTGGAGCTCTCGAAGACTGGTCACTACACGCTCGGTGCTGGTCTTGCGCCGTCGAGCGCTGCGAGCTTGCGGACGGCATGTCGGATCTCGGATCGCACCATGACTGCCGCCATCTTCTTGTTCGTGCTGGCGATGGTGGGTGTGGCCGCGGCGCGCTGAGCGCCGTCGCCCCGTCCGTCCACGAAGGCTTCCGCGCCATCCGAACCCGACCATCCGGCAGCGCCGACACCCGCTCCTTCGCCAGAGGCAGACGCGCGTCTGGGTGGCGGGATTCCGGGCGTTTCCTGGTTGACCCGCGTGGCGCTCGACCGATACGCTCGGCGACGGGCACGAGCCACCTTCGTGCCTGGTCGACAGCGGGAGCCTGTCGCGGAGACATGCCTTGGGCCGTGCGCAGATCGACATCTGGGTCGTCGATGCCCGCTTGGGCAGCGGGGGAATGGGCACGGTCTACCGATGCCACAACCGCGACGCACCAAGGATTCAGGCGGCCATCAAGGTGCTCGATGTGCGCTTGTCCGAGTCAGGCGAGGTGCGTCGTCGCTTCATCCGCGAAGCAGAGTTGTTGTTCGAGCTCGACCATCCGCACATCGTGAAGGTTCGCAACATCCGAATGGACGTCGAGCCGCCCTTTATCGAGATGGCCTTCGTTCAGGGACGGTCGCTTCGCGAACACATCGAACGGCGCTCCATGACGCCCGGCGCGGCGGCCCATGTGGTTCGGCAGGTCGCATCCGCGCTGGATCACTGCCATGCGCGTGGGGTGCGCCATCGCGACGTGAAGCCGTCCAACATTCTCGTGAGCGGCGACCAAGCCACGCTGGTGGACTTCGGAATCGCTGCAGAAGTGGACGGGACCCTCACGAGTGGCAGCGGCACCGTGGGCACGATGTCGTACACGCCGCCCGAGTGGGGAGACGCCGACGCGGACAGTCGATTGTGGGACACCTACAGCCTGGGCGTGGTCTTCTATGAGCTCCTGACGGGGCGGATGGCCTTTCCGACGCGCAAGGGAACGAGCCTACGCAAGGAGATCGTCCGCTTGGTGAGCGAGAAGCAGGAGGTCGCCTACCTCGACCCGGGTGAAGGGCATCCCGAAGTGCTCCGAGACCTCGTCCGACAGCTCACGTCCAACGATCCCGGCAGACGCCCTTCGCGCCTCCAGGCCGTGGCCGATACGCTCGCGCAATTTACGGCTGGACGGGACGACCTCCACTTCGAAGACATTGGCCCAGCAGCCGTGGATGCCACCGATGAGGTCCCACCGGCAGCGGGGGCCGACGCCGCGACGGCCGCGGATGCAGCGGACTCGGCGGTCGGAGGCGTGGCTTCTGGCGAGTCGGAGCCCACGTGGTTCATGGCTCCCGCGCCCGGTACCGAGCCAACATCGACGGGTGCAGAGTCTCCGCCCTCCCCCAAGCCACCATCCGGGCTGATGCCCTGGAGGGGTCTGATCATGGCGGTCGTCGCCATGGCGGGGCTCGGGGCCGTCTGGCTGGCGACGAATCCCGCGCCGGAACAGGCCACCGGCTCCGAGGCCACCGCCTCCGAGGCCACCCTGCTGGCGGCACACCCCCCGCCGCTGCTGTCCTTCGACGTACAGGACGACTCTGCGAGAGACCGCTTCGAGGATGCCGTCGATGCATTCCATCGGGCGCAGTTCCCACTCGCCGAACGGCTCGTCTCGCCGATCATCGATGAACATCCCGAGGAGCCCGCACCCCAGATGCTGCGGCTCATTGTCCGCACGTTTCTGGGCGTCGAAACTTCCCAGATGATCCACGGCATGGACCACATTCGCGCGCTGCCGCGAGAAGACCACGCCGCCACCCAGCTCGCGGGGCTCGTCTTTGCGCTGCTGCACCGCTCTTTGTTGCAAGGAGAAGACCGCACTCTGGAGGACTTCGCCGACTGGGCCGCCCCGCGAATGTCCGACTACGACACCTTGGTGGTGACGACTCTGCTCTTTGAGCGGCTCCCGGTCCCCCTGGATGTCGAAGGTCGCATCGGGTGGGATGCCCGTGCGCAGGAGCTCGGCAGACACCGCACCCATCCGCTCACCCATGTCCTGCTCGCCCGCCATGCGCGGAACATCGACGACGACGTCGCCATGCAAGCCGCCTTGGACGACGGCATCGCCAGCGCACAGGATCCCGCCTATTTCCTGTTTCTCCAGGGGCAACAGGCACGGCTGCAGGGCCACCTGGAGCAGGCTCGCAGCGCCTATGTGGATGTGCTCAAGCACGATCCAGGCATGTACATGGCACGCGAGATGTTGGCCAACGTCCTGCTCCAGCTCGGCGAAGAAGCACAGCGTCTCGAGCAGGTGGGCTTCATGCAGAGCGACACCGTCTCCCCAACCGCCCGGGCATCCTTCTACTCCAGCCACAGCGCAGCGCTGATCCCACACGGGCGTCTGGACGCGGCGGTAGCACTGCTGCGGCTGCGCGCAGAGATCTCCTGGGAGAACGAAGCGTTCCTGGAGCTCGCAACCACCCAGATCGACATCGCCCGGGGAGCTCTGCTGCTTGGCGACACCGCGCAGTATCGAGCGGCGATTCAGCAGCTGCGGGCAGACCTGTCTGCGCCGGAGCTGCCGCAGGAGTCGAGACAAGGTCTTTCGACAGAGCTGTTCATCATGGAATCAATCGACGCTGCATGGCGCGCGGACCGGGCACAGGTGGAGGCCAACCTCGCCCGGCTCGAGAAGAAGGCGGCCGAAGAATTCATGCACACCAACAAGACGACCGCCCTCGTTCAGATCCGGGGCCTCCTTCACTGGGCGGAGCAGGACTGGGCCGTGGCCTTGAAGTACCAGCAAATGCTCGAGGATAGCACACCCGAAGATCGCTGCAAAAACCAGCCCGCCGTCGAGTTCGTCGCGGAAGCACTGGAACACACACAGGGCCCGAACGCCGCCATCCACTGGCTCTCGCAGCCCTTTCCCGAGGGGTGCGCAACGCATCCCCACTTGCCCCAGCAACTGTCCCAGCGGGCGGCGATGGAATGGGAGCAGGGACAGGCTGGCGCTGCCCGGGCGACCATCCAGGCGTTTGACCGGCTGTGGCCACAGCCCGATCCAGATCTTCCTGCGGTGGTCCGCCTCCAGGAAGTCCGCAGCCAACTCCCGCCTGTACGCTGAAACGCACCGTACGCTGCTCCATCGTCTCCCCACACCTCGGACAGGCCGAGCCGTTCACTCCAAACACACGCCACAGCAGCGCGCTTCAAGACCGCCAGCGCGACTGCCCCCGCGCACGCTTCGACAGATCATATCCTTGTTCTGACGGAAACCCGTGATGTAGGCTCGAGGAACCATGCACATCTCATTTCCTACGCCCGTCCTGCCCATCTGGGTATTCCTCTCCGCGGTCACGGCGGCCGGGTGCACGCCCACCGACGAAAAGGGAGGCAGCAGCTCCGATGCGGACGACCCGGCCGACCCGGAAGGGACCACCGAGCCGCCGGAGCCCGACCAACCCAACCGTCCGCCGGACGCCCCGGACCTTCAGCTGGGGCCAGACGGCGCCACCACGGCTGATACACTGGTGGCATCGCTTCGGGCCGACCCCCGCGACCCGGACGGCGACGCTGTGACCGTGCTCTACGTCTGGTCGGCCGACGGGGTTCGCCAGAGTGAGCTCGACGATGCCACCGAGGTTCCAGCAGAGCGCACGGCCAAGGGGCAGACCTGGGAAGTGATTGCCGAGTCCTTCGACGGGACCGACTACAGCGAGCGGGTGTCGGCCTCTCTGGTGGTCGCCGACACACCCCCCACGCTGGCCGTGAGCCTGGCCCCGGAAGCGCCAGTGACCACCGATTCGTTGTTGCTGACGGTGGATGCGAGCGACCCCGACGACGACCCGCTGGACGTATCCATCGTATGGTCGGTCGACGATGACACCGAAGCGCCGGTGGATGTGGACACCATCTCGGCGACGGACACGGTGCGGGGCCAGACCTGGACGGCCACGGTCACGGTGGAGGATGGGACCCACGACCCGCTCGTTGAGACGGCCTCCGTGGTCATCGGCAACGCCCTGCCCACGGTGGATACCCTCACCCTGTCGCCAGAAGCCGCCACGTCGTCCGACACGCTGCAGGCCGAGGTCGAAGCCTTCGATCCGGATGGCGACCCGGTGACGCTCACCTGGATGTGGACGACCGATGGCGTGGTCATCGCAGACGAGACCACCGACACGCTGGATGCGGCGCAGCTCGTTCGGGGCGCTGAGGTCGTGGTGCACGTCACGCCCTTCGACGGCTTCGAGGAGGGGGCCACCGCCTCTTCCGACCCGATGGTCATCGAGAACAGCCCACCGAGCCTCACCGGTGTCAGCCTCGACGCCACGGAAGTCTACGAGGCCACCACCGTGACCTGCCGCGCGGAAGGCTGGTCCGACGCCGACGACGACCCGGAGTCGGTGGTCTTCGAGTGGTGGGTGGATGGGGTGTCGGCGGGCACCGGGAGCACCCTTGATGGCTCGGCCTTCAACAAGGGCCAGGAGATCGGTTGCACGGCCACGCCCGACGACGGCACGGACGCCGGCGAAACGGTCGAGTCTGAGCTGGCGACTGTTTTCAACACTCCTCCAATGCTGAGCGATGCTTCGCTGGACAACCTGACGCCTCAAGAGGCGGATGTGGTCGGGGTGGTCCTTGGAACGGCCAGCGATGACGATGGGGACACGGTGTCGTACAGCTATGCCTGGTATGTAGACGGCGACGGTCCGGTGCACACCGGCAGCACGCTGGACGGCGACCACTTCAATCAGGGCAGCACCATCTATGTGGTCGTCACGCCCACGGATGGTTCGGCGTCAGGCGACTCGGTGACGAGCGATGTGGCGACCGGGGCCAACACCCTTCCCACCGTGAGTGCGGTCTCGCTCACACCCACATCCTTGTACACTGATGACACCCTCACCGCGTCGGTCTCGGTGACCGACCCGGACTCCGAAGACGAACTCAGCCTGGAACTGGAGTGGTCTGTAGAAGGGCTGGTGGTGCAGACGGGCGAGAGCGATGAGCTCGATGGCTCTTTCTTCGAGCGCGACGATGCGGTCACTGTGACCGTTACCCCGACCGATTCGACCGGTGCGGGTACTGCATACACGTCGAGTGCGGTCACCGTCCTCAACACGCCACCGCCCGCGCCATCGGTGTCTTTTGCGTCGTCGCTGCACCTCTCCGACACGGAGCTGGTGTGTCTCGTGACCGCGGTGGAGGACGACGCAGATGGAGACTCGGTGGACTACACCATCGCCTGGGAGCTCGGGGGCACGGCGTGGACTGGCACTGCCTCGACCACGACCTGGACCGACGATACAATCCCCGTCTCGGCTCTGGTCGATGATGACGTCTGGAAGTGCACCGTAACCCCAGACGACGGCGACGACACCGGCACCGCAGTGGCGTCGAGCGTGACCATCACGGACTGCCTGTCGACCGACGCCCTGGAGTTCGACGGGGCGAGCGTTGCCACCCTCGGCAGTCAGGGGCTCACCGATCGAAGCCAGGGCACCCTCGAGATGTGGGTGTACCCGATGAGCGACGAGGGCACACTCTTTGCCATCACCCGCTCGGCGGGCACGTCGAACCGCCTTGAGGTGCGGCTGGATGGCGGTGCGGTGCAGTTTGTGATGTCGACCAACAACAGCTGTGGTTCGGCCAACAGTTCCTCGACGGCCACGCTTGCCCTCGACGAGTGGTCGCACCTCGCTGTGGTGGCGAACGGCACCCATGGGGGCTGGGAGGTCTACATCAACGGCGTGGGCGAAACGGTCGCGAGCAGCTCGGGTGGGTGGGGCTCGTGCATGGGCAGTGAGCAGCTGCGCCTTGGGGCTTCGTGGCGCAGCAGTGCCGCCACCGACCACTTCATTGGCTTCCTCGATGATGTGCGGGTCTGGTCCACGGCCCGCAGTGCGAGCGAGATCGCAGCCGGCATGAATGATGCCTACAGCTCGGCGGCCTCTGATCCGGACCTGCTTGCCTGGTACAACCTCGACGCCTACAACGGGGGCACACTGGTGGACGAGACCGGGTCCCACGATGGAGCGTGGGGTTTCAGCGACAGCTGGTTCCAGACCGTCGACTTCTGCGTTCCGTGAGCGTCCCCCGCGACAGGGACACGCTGCAGCCACTTTGGGATGCTGCTCGTGTCCCAAGCACCAATGTCTTGGTTGAAGGCGTCGACACCGCAAAATGCGACGCCCCGGGTGGTGACGCCCTGGGTGCAGCCAGTCTCTCAGCCTGTTGAGCAAACGTCCAAGTTTCCAAGCCCCGTAAGTGAGCATCTGCTGCAGGGTCAGCACGCGGCGATTACTTCGAGCTTGGTCGGCAGCATCGTGGTGTAGGCCTTCTAATCCTGCAGAAACGGGAACGATGCCGGGTCGTCGGGCCGAAGTCTGATCCAGTGGGGAGGCATAGGAAGCGCCAGAGGTCCGTTCCAGCTCCCGCCGCTGTGCGCGAACTGCGACGGGTACTCGGTACATGCGGGGGTGGTCATTGGGGCGCGGAACCGGCAGGTCCATCCAGACCGGGGGTGGAACAGCTGTGTCGGTACATCGCGCGGCCGCCG
>CAJWOS010000357.1 GCA_913044235.1 uncultured Pseudomonadota bacterium | reverse complement strand
AGGCGAAGGCGGGCACCACGACATGGAGACCCTTCCTGTAGAGAAGCGGGTGGCCTTCATGTCGGGGCATGTGGAAGCAGGTCTGGCACTCTTCCGGGCGGGAGCACCGGACCAAGCAGCGCAGCACCTGCTTCATCCCGTCTCCGAGACCCACGCCAGCGAGCGCGCTGGCATCGACGCTCTTGGCTTCGAGCCAGCGGTCTTCGAGGCGGTATCGAAGGCTCTCGAGGAAGGTCGGCCCGCTGCGGAGCTTGAGCCGCAGCTTAAAAAGGCCGAAGCCAACATGGCGCTGATGCAGGAAAAGGCCGGCGGCGATACCAAGATCATCATTGAGTACCTGATGGGTACGGTAGTAGACGAGTATGGGGTGGGCGTTCAGGACGGCAAGGTCACGGATCCCGGCGAGTTCCAGGATGCGTTCGGATTCTCCGTGGTGGCGATGAAGATGGCAAAGCGTCTCGACGACCCGAAGGCCGCCGACCTCAACCGCGAGCTCAAGGCCCTGGTGGCTATGTGGCCCGCGGGCGGCCCGCTGGCAGACTCCACGCCAAAGCCGGTGGCGGAAGTCGCGGCGCAGACCTCGAAGGTGCTGTTGGCTCTGTCTGCGCTGCCCTGAGCTCCGGGTGCAGCCATCCCATGTGGGAAAGACTTCCCGGTGGGTGGCGACGCATCCGCTCTCATGGCGTGGAGCGATACTCCGGGTCGAGTCTGGCGCTGCGCCGATCCGCCCCGCAGACAGTGCCTGTTTGCCTCATTTTCGGCGGTGCCGGGTCCATGACGTTTTTCCACGGGGCCCCCGACGGGTCCCGCTCCGCTCGCCCGGTGTTCGGTCCCCTGGCCTGGGCGAGGGCTTCCTCGCCTGCGCCGGTCGTCACTCGGGACAGCCCTCGTGCACGTAGGTGGGCGATGTCTGATCGAGCTCGTCACACTCCAGCACCGCATCGGCCGGGTCTACGACCGCACGCAGATGGGTACCGATTGCCGCATGCTCCAGGGTGAGGCTGAGCTCGAGGCTGCCCTCTCCGGGGAGAACATCCGTAGTGGTGTAGGTGGCTACCAGAGTGTCTGTCGTGCCATCGCCACCGTACAGCTCGATGGTGACTCCAGGCTCCACGTCGACCGGCCCCGCATTCCACACCTGCAAGGTCACGTCGGCCATCCCACCGGTCTCGCAGCTGGCGATGCATACATCGGTGATGGTCACGGCCAGGTCGGGTGCCGCTGACACGAAGATGCTTGAGGGCTGCCCGCGAAACAGGTTGGCATCGGAGAGCCAGGGTGGGTCGGGGTTGGTGGGGATGGTGAGGTCGTCGTCGATGTTTACGCTGGAGTAGCTGTACTGGTTGTAGACCGGTCGCGCGTAAGGCCAGTCTCCAAAGGTACCGCCGAAGACAGTGAGCCCTGAATAGCCCCCGTTTGAACCGAAGATCAGCTCCCCTTGACCGTCGGCATCGACATCCGCGACTGCGGGGGTCTCAGCGAGCGTGATGCTGCCATGATTGGCGTCGCGCAGCACGACCGCACCGGTGGCTCCGTCGAGCACGAGAATGTCTTGCTCGTCTCCGTAGATGACTTCGGGGACGCCATCCAAGTCGATGTCCCAGCTCGTGGTTCCTGCAAGGCCCGAACCGTCGACGACGGGTGTAGACCACCGGATGGACCCGTCGGGTTCGTAGAGGAGCACGTTGTTGCGAGCGGCGAGGGCGTACTCCTGCATGCCGTCGTTGTCGAAGTCGGCAATCGCCATCGCGGCGCCGTACACGCCGGCATGGGAGACTGTCCAGAGCATCGTTCCGTCGTCGTCGCACAGGGTGAGCTGGCCCCCGCGAGACACGAGCAGCTCCCCTTCGGGGTCGGCGTCGGCATTGACCGGATGAGGAAAAGAGCCCACGCCGCCGGTGCCGCAGCTCCAGCGCAGCGTGCCATCGGCATTGAACATCCGGCTCTCGATCATGATCTCCTGGATGCCATCGAGGTCCATATCCGCGGTGGCGGGTGCGCCCCAGGCCAGGCTCACCCCTTGCAGGGTGGCGACCAGTGCGCCTGTAGGCGCATCGAGAATCAGCTGGTTGGCGATGACCTCATTGTCACCATCGCCTTCGAGGTCGGTAATGACGGCATAGTTCTCGAGGTTGGTGGAGAGGCTCTGACGCCACAGCTCATTGCCGTCGAGATCGTAGGCCACCACGACCGAACCACCGGCAAGGTAGGTCACAATCTCGGCGGGTCCGTCTCCCTCCAGGTCGCCCAGCGCTGTGCCGCCGGTAGCGTCGATGCCGGACTTGGTCCACTTGACGGCACCCGTGGCCCCGTCGAGCACCGCGAGGCAGCCTGATGTGTAGCTGGGGCAGCCATAGGTGGTCACGACCTCGGGCATGCCATCGTCGTCGAGGTCGCCCACGGTGGGGGTGGAAAACACAGGCCCATCGGTGAACTGCCACTCGATGGTGGTGTTCCAGGGGTCGGCGGGTGGGGTGCCAAGAGACGGTCCACCCTCACACTCGGACTCCAGCTCGGAGCGGGGTTCGGCGAGCTCCGCCTCGCACTCGCCGTCGAGACAGTCGGCCACACCGTCGCCATCGGTGTCTGGAAAGTCCTCGTCGATGTCACCGTCGCCATCGTCGTCGATGCCGTTGCATTCCTCTTCGGGCGGGGGGGGCTCGCCCGTTTCCGGCTCATCCGAGTCGGGCTCAGCAGGCTCGGTGGTGGCCTCGGTGGTGCCTTCGTTGGTCTCTTTCTCGCCCGTGAGGTCATACTCGGTGCAGGCGGGAAAGGCGGCGAAGGCCAGCGTGAGAGCAGTGGGGGTCAGCCGGCGCATGGGAACCTCAATAGGGAATACCCGTAGATTAGCCGCTGGATGATGCGGTTGGGGGAGAAGCTCAGGAAGCGGATGTGATCGACCGGCATCGAACCCCGACCGCGGTGCCCACGGTGGGGGCACTCGCTGTGGCCACGAGCACAGTATCGCCGCTATCGAGCGTAATCTCTGCCATGTACCCGGTGCCTCGATACCGGCGGGCGGCAATGACGCCGAAGAGACCGTCTGGATGTAGGACCAGGGCCTCCGGTCGCACCAAGTGTGCGCCGTCGGCGGCCGGGGCCCCCTCAACGCCGAGGCGTGGCGCAATGGAAGCAGGGATGGCATTGACCGGGCCGAACATTCGCGCGACGTACCGCGAGACTGGCCGATGGTAGAGGGCCTCGGGTGCACCCACCTGAACCACCAGACCGGACTCGAGCACCACTGACCGGTCGGCGACCGTGAGTGCATCTTCGGCTCGGTGCGTGACCCATAGGGCTGTGGTTCCGCGGGCCCGCAGCAGTCGGAGGATGTCGTCTCGAAGAGCGCTGCGCAAGCGCTCATCGAGACTGGAGAGAGGCTCATCGAGCAGCACGATGCGGGGTGTGGGGGCCAGGGCCCGGGCAAGTGCCACCCGCTGGCGCTGTCCACCCGACAGCTCGTGGATGTAGCGGTCCCCCAGACCTGGCAGGCCCACGAGGCCAAGAGCCTCGGACACGCGAGCTTGTTTCTGACTCCTCGGTAGCCCGCGCAGGCCAAAGGCCACGTTGGCGTGGACCCGAAGGTGAGGAAAGAGGGCGTGATCCTGGAAGACCATTGCCACACCGCGGCGCTCCGTGGGAACGGTACCGGCGGGCGATGTGACGGTCTGCTCGAAGAGTGCGACGGCACCCTCGGTGGCATCTTCGAGTCCGGCGACGACCCGCAGGAGGGTGCTCTTGCCGCAGCCGCTCTCGCCCACAACGGCCACAATTTCGCCTTCGGAGACCTGGAGATCGACCGAATGCAAGGCACGAGTGCCCCCTCGGTAGACCTTGCCGAGCCCTTGGATTTGGACTGCCGTCATGTCAGCGTTCCTGGCGCGACAACAAGCCACGCTGGGCCACCGCCACTGCGACGAGGCCGAAACCCACGAGTAACAAGGCGCCCGGTGCCGAGGCGGGCACCATTTCCTCGCTGGCGAGCTCATAGGTGTGGGTGGCGAGAGTGGCGAAGTCGAATGGCCGGAGAATGAGCGTGAGTGGGAGCTCTTTGAGGACGTCGACGAAGGCCAGGGTGGCTGCACCGGCCAGTGAGCCGCGCAGTAGAGGTGCGTGCACAGAGATCAGCGCTCGCAGTGGGCCGGCGCCGAGGGTGCGGGCAGCTTCGTCGAGAACGGGTCCTTGCCGGGTGAAACCAGCATCGATGGGCTGCAGCCCGACCGCGAGAAAGCGCACGCTATAGGCCCAGATGAGTGCACCCACGGAGCCGCCCACGAAGAGGGTTCCGACAGGAACGAGTCCCGTGCTGTGGCACAGGCCATCCAAGACGGCTCCCAGCGAAAATACCCCTACAGCAATGACGGCGCCGGGCACTGCGTAGCCTGCCCCGGCCAGTCCGGTGATGCCTGACAGCAAGGGTGTGTGCTTCACACGGCGGGCGTACGAAAGGATCACGCCTCCGATCACCACCACGAAGGCTGCGGTGGCTGCGAGAGCGACACTGCGAACCGTGAGCTCCAAAAACTCCGTCCAGACGATTCCATCGTAGGTGCGCACGGTCCAACGCGTGAGCATCCATACGGGAATGACGAGACCGGCGAGCACGGGCGTGGTGCAGGCGAGCGTGGCCAGCCAGCCCCGGATGCCCGTCAGGTGCCACCGGCTGAGCGGACGGGTGGTGCCGGCGTCGTCGAACCGCTGTCGTCCACGGGCGAGACGTTCCATACCGAGGGCAAAGGCTGTGACCACGAGCAACACCGCCGCCAGCCGAATTGCAGACGCGACGTCGCCGAGAGCCAGCCAGGAACGGAAGATGCCCGTGGTGAAGGTGTCGACCCCATAGTAGTGCACAGCGCCGTAGTCGTTGACCGATTCCATCAGCACCAGCGCCAAGCCCGCCACGATGGCAGGGCGCAACGTGGGTAGGACCACTTCAAGGAATGCGCGACTCGGCCCGGCGCCCAAACAGCGGGCGGCTTCGATGAGGGTGGCGGTCTGTCGGAGCAGGGCGGCACGGGTAGTGACGTATACGTAGGGGTACAGCACGCTCCCGAGCACGAAGGACACCCCCCATACATTCATGATATCCGGCACAAGTCGGGCAGCATCGTTGCCCAGATGGGTGCGGAGGGTGGTCTGGATGGGGCCGGTGAAGTCGAGCAGGCCCGCCCAAGCGATGGCCGCGATGTAGCTCGGTACCGCAAGAGGCGATGCCAGGAGCCAGGACAGCGCGCGGCGTCCGGGAAACTGGAAGGCGGCCACGAGCCAGGCGGGAACGACCGCAAACAGGGTGGTCCAGCCCATCGTGAGGAGCACGACGGCACCGGTGCCCTTCAGGTAGCGGCTGAGGAGGTGCTCCTGGATGTGGCGCCAGCCGTCCCCCGCTGGGCTCAGAAGGGAGACTCCGATGTAGGCCAGCGGTGCGAGGACAACGATTCCGAGGAGGACTGCAGTGAAGGCCCAGCCAAGCCGATGACGCCACCACGACGCCATCGGACCGATCTCATACCGATGTGTGGTGGTGGCGATCAGCGCCATCCGGCCGCGTCGAACACACGAACCGCCGTTTCTTGGTGCATACCCAGGTTGGACAGCGGCAGCGCATCGGCCTTGAAGTCGCCCCAAGACTCCAGGAGAGAGCCCGCAGGCACGTCAGCCCGCACGGGAAACTCATAGTTGGCTTGGGCAAATGTGGCCTGGCTGTCTTCGTTCACCAGGAACTCAAGCAGCTGGACCGCGTTGTCGCGGTTGGGAGCATGCCGCGTGACTCCTGCGCCACTCACGTTGACGTGTGCGCCTCGGCCATCCTGGTCCGGGAAGAATACGCCCATCTGCTCACCTACCGCTCGTTCTTCGGGCACCTTGGAGTTCACCAACAGGCCCACGTAGTAGGTGTTTACGATGGCAACATCGCCCACACCAGCGGCCACGGCCTTCATCTGGTCGCGGTCGCTGCCTTTCGGTGGGCGTGCCATGTTGGACACGACCCCTTCGGCCCATGCTTGTGATGCCGCCTCGCCGTCATGGGCAATCATTGAGGCGAGGAGGGACTGGTTGTACATGTTTGCGCTGCTCCGCACGAGCACCCGACCCTTCCAGGCCGGCTCTGTGAGCGCGGCATACGTGGAAAGCTCGCTCGGCTGCACGCGCTCTTTGTTGTACACGATGACCCGAGCGCGCTGGGTGAGGCCGAACCAGTGGCCATCAGGATGGCGGAGGTTTTCCGGGACGGCTTGTTCGAGGATCTCGGACTGTACAGGCTGAAGGAGACCCTTGGCGTCGGCCCGAACCAAGCGACCGGCGTCGGCCGTGATGAGCAGATCTGCGGGCGAGCTTGCGCCTTCTGAGACCAGGCGTTCGATCAAGGCGTCTGCACCGGCCTTGACGACTCGCACGGAGATGCCCGTTTCCTGCTCGAATTTGGTGAACAAGCGCTTGTCGGTCTCGTAGTGGCGATGGCTGTAGACATTGACGACACCGGCGCTCTTTGGCTGCGGTGCTGGTTGCGCACCGGACTTCGATTCAGTGGACGGGGGCCCTTCCGAGGCGCACGCTGCGCTGAGCGCCAAGGCCAGTGCCGGAAGGAGTCGAGCAAGGGACCGGCGGGAGCATTGAGGCATGGGATACTCGTGCGGCGCAGGCGCGGTGCCTGGCCGAATTTGTATGGGTTGTGTGGATGCGAGAGGGGCGTCGGGGGAGCGCAGGTGGGGCCTCTCCGGCCGACTTCATAGTGCTCGACGTGTCGTCGTGCGGGCCCCTAATACCGGGTTTCTGGCGATTTTGACAGTCATTTTCAACTGGATTGATCGAGGGTTTACCGACCTGTCTCCAACCGGCGCCAGCCAAGCAAAGTGGATGCACGTTACGGGCGTGTTCAGGGATATTTCAGATCTTCCAGTCGAGAGGCACGGCCACGGTGGAACCCATTCAAAACATCCTCCAGACGGAGCTCGTCTCCGGAAACACGGTGGGTCACTTCGCCGGATTTGGTGTCGCGATCTTTTGCACGCTCCTTCTGGCGAAGATCACGCAGTGGTTCTTCGACATCCAGTTGAAGAAGCTCACCGCTCGCTCCGAGACGGTGGTCGACGATGTCATCGCCGCAACGCTGGCTCGTCCGGCCCAGCTCATCGTGCTGCTGCTTGGTGCGGAGCTCTCCCTGCAGATCCTGGTCCTGCCCGAATGGGTCAGCCAGTTCATTACCAACACCACCACCGTAGTGGTCGCGATGCTTGCGGCCTTCACGGCATCGCGCCTGGTGGATGCGCTCTATCAGACTCTCGTGCTGCCATGGGTGGAGAAGTCTGACACTCGCCTCGACGACCAGATCGTGCCCATCGTGATGCGGGCATGCAAGGTCACCATTTGGGTGATGGCCGCTCTCATCACGTTTTCCAACCTCGGCTACGACATCGTGTCCTTGCTCACGGTCCTAAAGGAGCTAAATACAAAATTAAAAAAATAAATAAAAAAGTAAGAAAACTAGCTTTAGCTCAAACTCTTTCAAAAAAGAATTTTGATAAAAATCTGTATATTTTAGCT
>CAJWOS010000356.1 GCA_913044235.1 uncultured Pseudomonadota bacterium | reverse complement strand
GAAGCGATCATTCACAGCCAGGGCGGGGCCGACATCCGCTCCGTCGACGAAATGACCCTCCACAGTGATGCAGACCTCAAGGCCACCGCTGAATGCATCTGGTTGAACTGAGGAGCGCGCATGCCGTCGTTGCCAGCATCTGTGCAAGGAGATGCGGTCCTGCAAACTCCTCCGGCGCACTGTCACCAAGCCCATCCAGCGCCACCTGCCCCGCCGATCCCGGTTCCGGTTCCGCCGATGCCACCGCTCACGGTCGTCGCGGGTGCGAAGAAGGTGAAGATTGGAGGGAAGCTGGCAACCCTGAAGGGAGACAAGACCAAAGACTGCATGTTGGTCTGCGTGAAGCCCAAGGGAGGCCCTGGGGTGGTGGCGGTGGCGTCGACCAAAGTGAAGATCGAGGGCAAGTTTGCGGCGCGTATCTTGGACACCACGAAGCACGCCAAGTGCATGAGTCCTCCGCCCGCCATTCCGGCTCCAACGGGCAAGATCCTGGGGCCAGGAGTCCCGAACGTCTTGATCGGGTAGGCCGTGCGCTCTGGACACTTCGCTGAGGTCTCTCCGATCTGCCCTGTCTGTCGGCACAAGGGCGTGTCGAGTGCGCTCGAGTTGGCACATGTGAGCCGCAGTGCGGGAGACCAGATCTTCGAGGGCATCCTCCACTGTACGGAGTGCTCCGCGGAGTATCCGATCATTGATGGGATCCCGATCCTGGTCAACGACGTGGCGGCGTATCTGCGGACCAACCACAGCCAGATCGTTCAGCGACGCACGCTCACCCACCCCCTCCGCACGCTGATTGGTGATGCGCTCGGTCCCGACGCGGCCCAAGAGCAGCTTCGGCGACGCAGCAGCACCTACTGCAGAGATCACTTCGGCATGTGGGATCCGGAGGAGTCGGAGGGTCGGGCGCCGCCAGGCTCGGTGTTGCGCCTCCTCGAGGCAGCTCTGGCTTTGGTGGACACCGTGCCGGCCGGGCCGATCCTCGACCTGGGCTGTTCTGTCGGAGCCACCACGATGCGTCTGGCAGAACGGTTTCCGGACCGTCTAGTGCTGGGCCTCGACATGAGCTTCGACTTCTTGCGGACCGCCATGTCTGTTCTCGACACTGGAGCGGTGTGCTACGAGCGACGGCGGGTGGGGATGGTGTACGACGAGCGGCGATTCCCTGTACCCGTGAAGGCTCCGGACCAGGTCGACTTCTGGGTGTGCGATGTCGCGGCAATTCCATTGCCTACGGCCATGGCCAGTCTGGTGGTCAGCCTGAACCTGTTGGACTCCTTGCACTCGCCATGGGGCCACCTTGTGGAAGCCTCGCGGATGCTGGGCGCGCAGAGCACGCTCTTGCTGAGCTCTCCCTACGATTGGGCACCATCTGCCACGTACATCGAGAATTGGCTGGGGGGACACTCGCAGCGGGGCCCCGGACGTGGTGCGAGTGAGCCAGTCGTGAGGCAAATGCTGCAAGCCACAACGCCGTACCATCCAGACGGCCTCACGATCACCGCTGAGAAGCTGCAGCACCTCTGGCAAGTGTGGGTCCACGAACGCAGCACGGTCGCCTACGACGTCCATGTGCTGGCGGCTCGGCCTCAGCCCACCAACAGCCCCAGCTGACCGAACAGAGTCAGCCGCTCTGCAAGGAAGTCGGGAAGCTGCGCACCGACGGGCTGTGGCTCCGTCCACCGTGGGCCCATGTCGGCTGTGCCCTCGGCCAGCATGTGGGCCACGATGTGGGTGAGCGCATTGAGATCACGCGTGCCGTCGAGAAGCTGTAGCAGGAGGGTGTCCGCAGGCTCCAGTCGTAAGTTCTGGTGGACCCGACTGGAGATCTCGAGGTTTCGCTCAGCCTGGTATCGAGCCAGCGGGCATGCACAGGGCTGCGTGCTGACCGTGGCTTGAAACGATTCTCGACTCATCCGCAGTCGGACCAAGTCACCAGCATAGGCCGCCAAGATGGTCTGACCGACATCGCGTCGGTCCAGGTCGGATGGAGGGTCGGTGCGACCGAGTGCTGCGCACGACTGGGTGAGGAGCGCCTCGAACGTGAAGCTGTTCGGTCGGTGCTCCCAGAGCAGCAGCAGTGCAGCCTGACTCAGAGGAGTGTCGGCCTCGAAAAGGCCACCGCTGATGCCCCGAAAGGGCATCACTCGATGCGCGCCCGGATGGCGGGGAAAGGGCAGCTGCGTCTGGCCGTCGACTTCTCGCACGCCGAGAGGCTCGAGCTTGCCGGAGATGCGAAGTGTCTGTAGGGCATGGACCTCGACGTGTCGGTTGGGCACGAGCGCGCGATGCACCAGCAGCGTTTTGCGGAAGGGGCGGTTGCGAATGAAGTCGAGCAGTTGTTCGACCGACATCAGATCGGATGCACGTGCATGCAGCTCCGCGGCGACCTCCGCGGAGATATTGTCCGGCACCATGGAGTGGAATTCTGCCTCGGACAGGTACTGCAGGTTGTGTGCCCAGGCCCGACGAATGAACTCGTGAAAGTAGATGGGCTCGTTCGACGGCGAGAGGTACTCGTGGAAGATGTAGGTGTCGAGGTGGTCGGCCAGGTGGTGGTCGTAGGCCTCGACAAGCTGGCGATAGTGCTCCTCGGACTCGGGCAGGGAGCGGGCCAGAAAGCGCAACGCTTCTCGCGCGGCTGCAACCTGATCGGACGCACGGGGAATTCCTTCAGTCATTCGCCCCATCAGCTCTCGCAGGGGGAGCCGTTGGTACCAACCGGGCAGCAGGTTGTAGCTGATGTAGACCACGCCCTGAGGGGACAGATTGTCGCGACAAATGGACAGGATCTGACGCTGGGCCGCTGCATCCACCCACGAGTAGACCCCATGACAGATGATGTAGTCGAACAAGCCCCAGGTTTCGTCGACATCCTCGAAGCGTGCGTGTCGCAAGTCCAAGTTCTGGAGGGCCAGGTCATCACGAATCCGGCGCCCGGCTGCGATTTCGACAGCGGATGCGTCGAGGCCCACAAACTGTGCGGTGGGGAACGCGACCGCCATGGGCAGGAGGTTGCCCGCCTGCGCGCAGCCAAGCTCCAGTACCCGGCTCTGTTCGACGGGCACGGGGTCGAGTCCCAGAAATCGTGCCTGTGCCGCGAGGTGGTTGGGATGGCTGTCCGGCTGTGGACGACTCAGGTAGGGTACTTGGTCGTAGCGGTTGGGCGAAGCTGTTTCCACGAGAGACCTTGCTCGTTGTGCTGTACGCAATGACGATGGGTCTTCGTTAGCGCAGCAAACGGGGTCGTGCTTCCGTGACCAGAGCGAGTCGATCCCAGACGGCCGGTGGGTGTGGGTGGTGGTCCCCATAGAGAGCGCCTGGTACTCCGCGTGGGAGTGCTCTGGGAGGAGGTTCACGGGCAAGGCGATGAAGGCTGATGCACCTCAGCGAGGCGCTGAGCTTCGCAATCCGGCTGCGCTCTCCACAGCGCCACTGTGGATGGAACGGCTGGCGTGGCGACTGTGCATCCCTCACAGGGAGGGACAGCACCCTCGGCCTTGCGTTGCGGGGTTGATGGAGGCCATCGATGTGCAGAAGTGCACCAGGGCTGCCCGGCTCACTGGAGCTTCAGTGTCGGGGGCAGGCGTCGCGGCCTCCTGGGGCTTCGCGGCCTCCTCGACTGTGCTTGGAGCGGTGTTGGGAGCGGGAGCTGCTGCTGGATCGCAAGCAAAAGTGAAAAAGAAAGCGGGAATGGCGATGGCAAAGCGGTTCATGAATGCTCCTTGCTTGGGGATCGCGCTCGGCAGCCGACCATTTCAATTGTGGGGCTGATGGCCTCAAGGAGCGGCTCGCAGGATTGGTGCCACTGCTTTGTAGGGGTGTGAGCGAGGCACGGTCAGTCTTCCGGGAACAGGGCGGCCGGATCGAGCGCCATCGCGTAGGGATAGAGATCGCTCCAGTTGGGCCCACACAGGAGGTTTTCGGCGAAGCGTTTCTGAAAGTAGCGCGCGCCCGACTCCGAAGAGGTCCACACCAGCCCTTCGGGAGACAGCGCGAGGTCCTCGAAGCCCGATGGGCCGGACAGCAGCGTGTGCACGGTGTTGGTGGTGGGCGTCCACACATACAGCGCACTGTCGGTGCTCCCGTAAGACTGCGACAACAGCACGCGCCCATCGCCCAACGACAAGACGCCCTGCACCTTCGAGACCGGCAGCTCCCAGCGGTCGGCCACCTCTCCGATTCGGCCCTCTTCATCCACGCGCACCGCGCAAAGGTCTGCACCCGAGCCAGTGCTGAACTGCCCCAGCCAGAGCTTCTCCCCGATGCGGTCGTAGCTCAGAAACGAGCTCCCGCAGCCGTCGGGAAGCGCAATCAGCTCGGCAGCCTCCGTCTTCCAGGGTGCCCCCGACGGGAGCAGGTCGGCTGAGACAAGCTCGGAGACCGCTTCCCGCTCGGTGGCCTCGTCGAGCTCATACCGGGCCAGGTAGGTGGTTCCGGATGCTGTGAACGTGGTCCACGCACGGCTGCCCGACATGGCGAGCCCTCCCACGTGCGCAGGGTTGATCTCTCCGGTGGGCCCATACAGCATGAACACACGGGTGAGCGCCGATGTGCAGGGGTCGAACCCCACGAGGATGCTCGGTACGACCAGCGGTTCCTCGCTGCAGGTCGAGTCGAGGTCTTTCGCGCCGTAGTAGAAGCTCATGAAGACTTCGCCCGAGTCGGGGGCAGCGATGCCTTGCACGATGTAGCGGTCGTCTTGGAAGGGCAGTCGGTAGCGAGCAGCGGTGGCATCGAGCAGCGCATCGTGCCCGTAGATGGCATCTGCCACCCGCTGGTCCACGCCATCCGACCCGCTGAGGTAGTCGTGGTAGCTCGGGGTGTCGAAGTAGCGAGAGCCGTCTCGCAGCACCCGGTCGGCCATCCAGGCAGCATCCACGACGTAGTCGCGCACCACCACACCATAGAGGTCACCCTCGAACGGGCTCTCAAACGTGTAGACGCCCCCCTCTTCATTGGGCTCCGCCCCCACCGCCGGAGCGATGGCGCTGTCGCGTCTCGGTCGGCCATCCGGTGTGGTCGCACACTCCGAGACGCCATCGACCCATAGGCAGAGGACCCGGCCCCCCGTGCCATCCGCGCCCACTGTGAAGGCCGCATGGTGCCACCCGCCGTCGGCGACGTCGATCGAGCCCACAAGCTCGAGGTCGGCCCAGCCGCTGCCCTCGGCGACCCGATACAGCCCTCGCAGCACGCCCGCCTTCACCTTGAGGCTGAAGCCTCCCCCCTCGGTGTTGCTGAAGAGGGTCTGCCACTCCGCTCGGCTGGTGGTGCGGAACCACGCCTCGATGGTCACGTTCTCCGCATCGATCGCACGGTCGGCCAGCCAGTAGTCACCGTCGAAGCGGGTCACCGGTCGGTCGCGAAACGGCTGCACGTCGCCGAGCGTGGGGCCGCGCTGTTGCACCACCACATCGGCTCCCTCTCGAAGGTCGAGCGATGTGCTGGCCATGTTCGAGACCCACGACGGCACCGTGCCGGTGTAGGTGCGGTAGCGAAAGATGGCCCGGCCGGAGGATGCTCGCTCCGGTGGTGACCACACCTGCCGAGGCACCGTCTCGCACACCACGGGTGCGGGCTCGACCGGCGGTGCGCCCGAGTCGGGTGGCTGCGCGCTGTCCGACCCGGCGGAGTCGCTAGACGGCGGATCGTCGCTGGGGGGCGCTGCGTCGGATGTGGGAACGGCTGTGTCGGTGGCTGCTTCCGCAGACACCGCCACTTCCTTTTGCGCGGGTGCCGACCCGCAGCTCAGGGCGACGAGTAGAGCGACAACAGCGAGTAAGCGGTCGGACAAGAGGCACTCCACAGGGTCACGGAAGCCTACCCGTTCGCCCCGCTGCTCGCGCATCGTGAAGTGATGCGGCTCGAGCAGACGGCACCAAGAAAGCCTTCCAGCAGGCCCTATCACCTGTGCTGGCAGGCGAGCGCTATGACCCGAGTGCCTGCATTGGTGAAGCGGTATCCAACGTTTGTGTCATGCCGGGTGCGCATGGATCGAACATTTCTCGGGCCCGCCTGTAACGAAGCCGCGGGCCGCCCCTTGGTCTGTCAGCGAACCCCCTGAGCGGTGCCTCGCCGTACCGAAGCCCTGCTGGAGTCCTCCGATGTCCAAGACCACCACCCTCTCCGTCCTCGCTCTCCTCGTTCCCGCCTTTGGTGCCGTCGGTTGTACCGATGGTGACAAGGGAGCAGGCGACACCGGCTCTGTTGTGACCGCCGACGCCGACCAGGATGGCTTCGACGACGACGACGACTGCGATCCGCTCAACAACACGGTCTACCCCGATGCCCCCGAGCTGTGCGACGGCATCGACAACGACTGTGATGGCGACATCGACGAGGGCGGCCCAGGCGCGCCCACCTGGTACCCCGACACCGACGGCGACCTGCAGGGCGACGACAGCGGCGGGGTCTCGTCGTGTGTGGCCCCGGCTGGCTACGTGGCCACGGGGGGCGACTGTGACGACACCGACGCAGCCATCCACCCGCTCGCCTCGGAGATCTGCGACGGCATCGACAACAACTGCAACGGAGACATCGACGAAGACGCGGTGGACCAGCAGTCTTTGTATACCGATGCCGACGGCGATGGCTTCGGCGACCCGGCCAGCCCGGTTGAGGCCTGCCCGGGGGCTGGACTGGTCTACGACGACAGCGACTGCGACGACACCGACGCCACTGTACACCCCGACGCCCCCGAGGACTGGTACGACGACGTGGACAGCGACTGCGACGGTGAGCTCAACCCGGAGATCTGCTGTGAGTCGCTCGGCGGCGCCATGGGCGACTACGACCCGAGCTGCACCTACACGCCCGCAACGCCAGACAGCTGGGAGATCGAGGTGGAATGGAGCACCGACCCCGAGGATGGCTGGGTGTGGGACGTGGGCCCCGACTATACCCGCGTGATGACCACCCCCACGGTGGGCCAGCTCACCGACGACAACGGCGACGGAGTCATCGACGACCTCGACATCCCCGACATTGTGTTCAACAGCTTCCGCACCAACCAGTACTACGGCACCGGCTACCTCCGCGTGATCTCCGGCGACGGCTCGGGCCAGCACTTCAGCGTGCGCAACGTGGTGGACAGCTCGGGCTCCTACTTCCCAGCCTCCGCGGGAGGCACGGCCCTCGGTGACCTTGAGGGAGACGGCTCGCCCGACATCGTCACGGTCACCTCGGATGGACACCTGATGGCCCTCGAAGCCGACGGCAGCCTGAAGTTCATCGCATCGTCCACGACTGTGAGCAACTACGCCTACCCCACCATCTCCGACATGGATGGCGATGGAATGGCCGAGATCATCGTTGGACCCAAGATCTTCGACGCCACGGGCAACCTGCTCGCGGAGTCGACCGAGAGCGGCTACCAGTCCACCTTTGCCGCGGATCTCGATGGGGACGGCGTTCAAGAGCACATCGCAGGCGCGGTGGTGATGAACCTCGATGGCTCCTTCGTGTGGGATCACCCCACGATTCGCGGCGGTGGCGCAGCGGTCGTGGACTGGGACGGCGACGGCGACGGCGATGTGCTCAACC
>CAJWOS010000355.1 GCA_913044235.1 uncultured Pseudomonadota bacterium | reverse complement strand
GTGATGAAGCGGCTCGCGAGATGGTCGACCATCGGGAGTTGCCGCTTCGTGCCCACCCGTGCATCCTCAAGTGCTTTCAGCGCGCGCGGCTTGTCGTCCACCATGATCACCTTCGGACGACGCACTTCTGGTGGCTCGGTTCCAACCAGAAACGGGTCGACATTGATGCCAGGGATCAAGTCTGCACCGAGCGACTCGGCGAATCGCACCATGTCATCGAGCTCGTTGACCGACTGATCGGTGATGGCGAAGTTGATGCCGAACTTGAAGCCGTACTGGGGCTGCAGCTCCGCGACCCGTCGGCAGGTTTCCACCACGGTGTCGTGGCTACCAGCCACGCCACGCATCTTGTCGTGTGTGGCGGAGAGCCCATCGACCGAAATGCGCAGCTGCAGGCCCGGCCAAGCCACCGCTTCAATGGCCTGCACAAGGCGGTCGCCGAGCATTCCGTTCGAAGTCATCTGGAGGATGTACGGGTCGATGTTTTCCCGGACCCCGGCGAGCAGATGCACAATGTCTCGCCGCACCATGGGCTCGCCGCCGAGGATCTTCACCACATCGAGACTGCTCAGCTGCCGAAATACGCTCATCCACTCTTCAGTGGTGAGGTCGTTGTGTTCGCGGACCTTCCAGCTGCCGCATCCGGCGCACTTGAGGTTGCACTTGAACGTGACGATCAAGTGCCCAGCATGCGGGCGCGGAATCCAATCGGGATTCAAGCGAGCCATGGCCGCGCTCTGCGCCATATGCCCCCACGCTCTCGCACGACGCCGAAGCATCGCTCGCCGCCGGTCCAGCCGGGGGTCGCGGGAGGGCACGGACTCGATTGCCGGCGCATTCATGGCCAACACCGGAAGCGACGGAGCGCCATCACATCGTCACCAAGCTGCGAGGATTGACCCACCGCTTGAGCAGAAGAGGGGTCATTTCCCCGTCTAGCGCCATCTGCGAAGCCACTCCAGCCATCTTTACCAAGTTGACGGCCTGCGCAAAGGCCACCAGGGGTTCGGGATTCCGCTTGAATCGCTCCGAGTGGTACAGCTTCCAGATGAACGACCGAGGCAGGAAGGACTTGTTGAGCAGCACAATGAGTGCAAGCCATCTCTTGTCGGCCTTCGGTCGCGGGTAGGAAAGGTCCACCCGGAACTGCTCGAACGCATGGGTGTTGATGCCTTCGATGTCTTCCTCGGTGATCCGCCCTTCACGGAGCAGTCGACGGGCGAGATGGGTCTCGGGGTAGATCGTAAGGCCGAACAGATACAACTCAAAGGGCCGCGGCAGCTCCATCAGCATATGGAACAGCTCGTCTTTGTCTTGCTCCGTAGAGACCGGGTCGTCCCAGATGATTTGCAGGTTTGCTCGGATGCCAACCTCGCGGAAAACCTTCTGCGCATCGACGATCTGCTGGTTGGTCACGTTGCGGTGGTAGAATTCGCGACTCACACGGTCATTGGCTTGAATGCCCATGCACAGGGCCCGGAGCCCCGCTGCCTTCAGGTCTTGCAGCGGCTCGAGTCGCACCATCCTGGGGTCCACCAGAATCTCGAATGGGAGCCCCACCCGCGTCGGCCACTTCTCGCGAAACTCGCGAATCCATGCCTTTTGAATCGGGAACACCTCGTCGTCGAATCGTACGATCTTGATGTTCGTGCAGAGCGTCTTCGCGTACTCCATCTCGCGCACGATGCTCTCGACCGACCGAATCCGAAAGCTCTTACCCTTGCCTTCATAAAGCGGCTTGGTGAGGGTGTTCGAGCAAAACGTGCAGGTCCAGTAGGGACAACCGCGGCTCGCGAGGAGGGTGTATTCGGGGTTGGTGATGAAGGGATCGCCTTCGTTGACCTTGGACCCCTCAATGTGAAACTTGTCGCCGTTGGTGTGGAAATCTCGAAATGGAATGCGGTCGAGATCGACGAGCGGCGCGATGTCGCTCTTGTAGACCGTGGTGCCTTCTCGCACCCAAAACCCTGGGACATGGCGCGTACTGCGTCCTTCGTCGAGCCGGATGAAAAACTCGGAGACCGCGTCGTCGACCTCACCGATGGCAATGGCATCGGCGATCGGAATGCACTTGTCGGGCACGAATGTGGGGTGCATCCCCCCCCAGATGATGGGCTTGCCAAGCGCATGCCGTACCCGCTCCGTGAGGTACTTCGCCATCCGATGAAAGGCGGAGGCCCGCACGGAAAATCCAATGACGTCGATTTCCCGTTCGTGCAGAACGCGAATCAACGACTGGACCTCTTCCTCTCGCGGCCAGGGAAAGCTGTTGTTGACCCAGTCCTTGAAGTAGATCTCCGTGACGGCAAACCCAGCCTGCCGCAAGCCCGACGCAACGTGCCGGACGCCGTTGTTTTCGAGTGCGTACAACGAAATGATGGCCGGACGCAGGGTCCGGTACGGCTGTACGTGCACCGGCCCGCCGAGCTCATTCGCGGCGTCGACCGTGGAGACGGCGTCTTCGGCAGGTGTCGCGGGCATGGGGCACCGAGGGTGGAGACTTCAATCTACACCAAACCAACGCAAATGGCAGTCACTCAATGTTCCGTACCCAAGGGTGAAATCGACCAACCATTCGCCAGAATGTCGCAGCACCGGTCCGTTCGGGATGCTCATCGTGCTAAACCAAGGCGCAGCCAATGACCCAGACTGGGCTTCCCCGTCTTGAGGAGTGGAGCAGATGCTCGTCGTTTTCGGTGCCAACGGCCGTACTGGCCGCGAAATTGTGCGTCAAGCCAACGAACGCGGGTGGGCCGTCCGGCCCGTCGTCCGCGACGATCGCGATGGACGTGGACTCGATCGAATCGTCGACGTCGGCGCCATCTGCTACGCCGACCCCGACCATCCGGAGTCCCTTGCGCCCATCCTGGAAGGTGCCACGCATGTGGTCAGTTGCATCAATGCACGCTCCGCCGGGCCGGGCTGTCCTCGCTACAACGATGAAGCCGGCGCGCATATCGTTCGGGCGGCTCATGCCGCTGGTGTCGAGAAGATGCTCCACCTCAGTGTGGTTGGCTCTTTCCGATGGTCACCGAACCCCCTCAATCGCCGGTCTTTTCGACTCGACCGACACGTCCGTGTGCTGAAAGATGTCCCATGGACCATGATTCGGATGAGTTGCTATTTCGATGAAATCATCGAAGCCCATGTTCGGCCACCCGACGGTCGGCGTCCGCACCGCATCGTGCGCAGTGGGCGTTACTCACCCATTTCCCGACGAGACGCCGCACGGATGGTCGTGGACCTGATGCCACGCCTGGTTCCGAACCGCACTCTGTATGTGGGTGGGCCCACCGTCTACACCGGCGAGTCCCTCGACGCGCTGGTTGGACCATGGCGGGAAGACGGCTCTGGATTTTGGCGAACCTCATCGGGCGCCCTGCCACCGGGCGATGTCTCGGTCTCTCCCGATACCACTCGGGTGATGGTCGACACGGTTGCGTTGGATCACTTCGAAGATGCGCTCGACCCCAACTGGGAGCCAACCCCCTTCCCCACCGAGCGCAATGCTCCGGCCGCATCCATCAACCCCCCGTCACCTGCATCTGGGGTCACGGATGCGTCCATGGCTCCCGAGCCTGCGACTGCCGCGGACTCCCCAGCCGTGCCCCCGCCACCCGGATCCGTCGACCCCGGACCTCACCCGATTGACGAGGGGCGGACCCTCAAGACCATCGCGACCTGGGGCTCCATCCTGCGACGGGTGGTGCACAGCCAGCTCGCCGACGACCTTGCACGGCTGGGCATCGACGCTGAGGGCGGCACGCTCGACTTTCGAGCCGCTCGCAAGCGCAAGGGTGGTCGCAGCTGCGATGTGCATGAAGGCACCTTCACCGAGCTTACCGGGGTGCGCTTCCACAACAGCGACGGCAAGCAGGCCCATCGAGCCACGGCCACCTTCCTGTACGACAAGCTCGCCGACGTGTTCCACATCTGGTTCGAGCGCCCCGATCGCACCATCCCCGATGCCATCTGGAACCAGCTCGACATGGGAGTCCAGCGCCGTCTCGCCGAAGAGCCGTTCTTCGCAGGCGACCCCAAGGTCGAGGCCTTCCAACAGGGCGGCGCACAGCAGCAGCTCGACTGACCGTGCCGGGCCTCGCTCGTCGAGGGCTCCGATGAGACTGCACAACATGCAGCCCAACAGTCACTGGTGGGCGAACCTCCCCTCACCCACCATGCGTCCGACCCAGCGCGGCCGGCATCAACGAATCTGTGGGCCCGTGTTGGGTGCAGCCCCATTTGTGATGGTGAGCTCCTTCACGCGCTTGAGGTGTTCCACCCGCCAAGCGTCGAGCTCTTCATCGTCCACATCCACCTCGGGAATCGGCCAGGCGGCCAGTCCTCGTCCGCGCGCCACCGGCTGTCCGAAGACCCGATTCATTTCTTCCACGAGGTACTTGGGCAGAAACTCCGCACCGGACCGATACGCAACCACCACCCAGCGGAAGCCAGCATCGTGCACGATCGCCAGGTCTCGCCGATAGTCGCCGTCGAGCTTCCCTGCCTTGTTTTCGTATAGAGGCTGCAGGTCACGGAACAGCGGCAGCGAACGCACATACCAGTAGCCATCGCGAGCGAAGTACTCGATCCGCTCGATGGGCACCGCTTGGGTGCGCTTTCCGTGCGCCAGCTGCGTCGACAGCCCATTCCATCGGTTTTCATGGTCAGCGCGGACGACGAGCGCAAGGTCGATGACCGCGCCGTCCCCCATGTCCCGCAGCGCCTGCAGCTCTGAGGACGTGCGAGGGCTGAACCGCGCCCAGGGCCAGTCAAGCATCTGCCCATTCGAGACCTCGACCACCGCAAGGATGGAGAGGGGGACCACAATGAGCTGCTTCACAGTGAAGCGATCTTGTCGAATCGCGAGGGCAGCCATTCCAGAGCAGGCCACAGTGGTCATGGCGAGGAAGCGCACCGGAAAGTTCAGTGGCTCAGCGATGTAGCCGAGGAGACGATTGAGCCAAACCAACGGCATCCGTAGGCGGGCGCCGCTGGACGTCACCGGCAGTCCATCGACCGTGAGGTAGCTGCCAAACGCAAACACCACGCCGAACAGGGCCACCCCCACAAAAGGCCACGCCTTGCGTGGGTTTCGCACCAGTCCGCCGAGCGCCAGCAAGACCGTGAGGAAGCCCAAGTACCGCCCACCGCCATAGGCCGCCTGCTCCGTGCTCTGGGCCACCCGAAAGGGAGTGAGGAGCTGCGGAGGCTCAAGCCGCGCCGACGGAGGGTCGGTGATGGGCTGGCCGTGCTCCTGGAGCACGTATGACTTCAGCCCCACGTCGGGGATGCTTCCGGACTTGTACGAGCTCGCGAACCACTGGGTGACCGGGTACACCGTGCCGATGGCAAGGCCCGCTGCGAGGGCATACAGCAACAGCAGCTTGGGCGTCCGTCGACCATCATAGAGCGTCGAGAGCGCATAGATGGCGACCGACATCGCAAGGAAGAAGCCCAAGTAGAAGCACGACAACATGGCGCCCACAAGCGTGGCAGAAAGGGCGAGAAACCATGGCCAATGCCCAGTGCGACGCGCTCGAAGAAGGAACCCAAGCCCGAGCGGAAGCCACCAGAGATGGTTGAGCTCGCCCACACCAACGTGCACAAAGAATGCCATCACGCTGGAGCCTTCCAGCAACGTGCCGGCCACAAACCCGCCAAAGCGCGAGCCAGACAACTCTCGCCCGAACCACATCCCAGCCATGCCCGTGAGGGTCATGTTGATGAAGACCAGCACGTTGCTGAGCGACACCACGCTGAGGAAGGGCAGCAGAATCGCTACGATGCCGTTGAGGGGCTCAATCGGGTAGAGGTCCATCCCGATCGGGTAGTTGATCAAGTGCGTGGCAAAGGGAAACTCGCCTTCCTGCCACACACTGGCCTGCATCCACCACAGGGTCCACAGGTGCTTCATTCCATCTGCACGCACATGACCGAGGGCTGCTTCACTCGGACGGATCAGTGCGGGCCAGGTGAGAGCGGTGGCCAGACCGAATGACCACGCAGCCGAGACGAGGATGTCGACGAGCGACTCTTTGGCGAACCACATCGAACGCGACGACTTGGAAGAAGATTCAGACACGGCGCTTGCCTACCAACACTCGACGGTTCAGGGGGCGCTGGTCGTGACTTCGGCGACCGTCCAGTCACACCCCAGGAAGGCGAGAGCATAGTCTCAACCAACGAATCGGCCAACCGCACACCTCAATGGTTCCGAGGCGAACGCGTCGAAAGGAGACGGCTCACGCCGATGTGCGGGCTGCCCAACGCGCGCTAGGACCCGGCGCCACGGCGACCAGAAGCGAGCGCCTTACTGCGCAGAGGACGGGGCGCTCTCCTTCTTGGGCTGCTCGGACCGAATCTGGCTCGGGTTGGACTCCGCCACGGGAAAGACGGCGTTTTCCGGGTACGCAAACCGCATCGCCGGAACGGCACGGCGTGCACTGCCCCATGGCGGCATCGCCTGGTCTATCGCCTCGACATCCCCAGCCTCACGCGCTGCGCGCAACCGCTCCAAGCGCTCCAAGCGCTGGCTCTGGATGGGGGTCATGGGCCCCTCTCGGATCTCCGCTGCAAGCGTGGCATCCGACTCGGCTGCCTTCACCCACTGGTACATCGCCGACAGGCCGTGGTGTACGTAGTCGATGCGAACTTTCGTTTCGTTCATCGAGTAGCGGATGCCGCCGTCCACCTGGTCGGGCCGCGAAAAGGCATAGGTGGAGAAATCGTTGTACTGCATCTGCAGCCCAAAGCGCATGCTCTCCCGCGTGTGCTGCTCGAAGTATGCCGCCGACTCCGGTCGAAACCGCAAGGCGAGCTGGTATGCCGCCGCCACACCCTCCGCGTAGCAGAAGGCCTGCATGGCCGGAAGCTCATCGGGCAGCTTGTAGTAGCCACCGATGTAGTCTGGATAGGGCGCCGTCTCTTCGGTCCATTCGTAGGTCTCAATCATCCAACGCGCGATTTCGAGACCGAATGCGGCCGCCTCTTCATCGCCGGTACGCCGGTGGTAGGCGTTTGCAGCCATGACGGTCCAAGGACCGAACTGCACCAGCTCCAGGCGCGTGTCATTGTCGTACGTGTACTTCGGCCACGGCGCAGTGTGGTCGGCTTTCGCGGAACGCTCTGCGTACCAGGGGCGGTAGTAGTCGAAGTACGTCGGCAGCGTGGCAATCCACTGGTCGTCGTCGAAATACTCCGCAAGGTACACGAGGGCGAGTGCAGCCTCACCGGGCACAATGTCGTTCTGCATGCCGTAATACGAGTGTTCTTTGGACACGTGGTATCCATTGAACTTCCCGTTGTCTTCCTGCATGAACAAGATGAACCGGCCCATCTGCTTGAGCTGTTCATCCCATTCCTGCGAGTCGGTCGCCCGCGCAAGATCGATGATTCCGAGCAGGTTCACCACAACCGTTCCGAGCTTCTGGTTGCTGTTGAAGGTGTAGTACGCCATCGGCTCGCCCGACGCCGGATCCGGCTCCGTCACCAGGAACCGCTGCGTGAAGTCGAGTGCCCGGCGCGCCCCGTCAAGGAAATCCATGCGTGAGGGG
>CAJWOS010000354.1 GCA_913044235.1 uncultured Pseudomonadota bacterium | reverse complement strand
CCGCGAGGCTCCAGAGCATCGACCGAGATCTCGAAGGTCTGGTTGAGCAGCTCGAGCAGACCATCGCGATCGAGGGTGGACGACAGGCGCACGAAGCCTCGGATGTCGGAAAACCACAACACCGCACGCTGGGTGGTGCCATCACCGCGCTTCACGGCACCTTGGTGCACCCGATTGCCGGGATCGCGGCCCAAGTAGGTGCGGAGCAGCGCACCGGTGACCAGATCGGCGGCGAGCGGCTCCATGCTGGCTGAGACCGCCGGCATGATGGCCCGAAACAGGGCGATGTGTTCTGGGGAGAAGCCCTGGGTCGCACGGGTGGCCCAGGTGACGGCACCAGCCCATCGCCCCCGAAGCGTGAATGACAAGCCAAAGAGGTCGGTGTAGCCGCGGTCTCGAAAGAGGCTGACAGAGTCTTCGGGAATGTCGGTGCTGGTGGCGCACAACCGAATGTGGGGCGCCCCGAGCTCGAGTCGGCGCACCGGGGTGTCGTCCTGCCGAAGCTCGGCAAACAGCGTGTAGGACAGCTCGCGGCGAAAGATGGGCTTTCCGTGCTCCCAGATCCACAGCCAAGCGGCGGTCTGCGGGTGCAGCACTTTCGTGCCGGCCCAGATGCGGTCCACCGGCGCATGCTTCCGGAGCTGCTGTGTGAACTGGTCGAGCAGATCTTCCATCGTATGGAAGTTGCGCCCATCGGTGAGCAGCCAGTGCTGCAATGTCTGCGCCGCCGGAGTCATGGAGCCCGCTTGTTTCCTGCAATCCGCAAATCGCCTGACGTGCGGGGTGTGCCTACGGGCAGATGGTACCCGGCGCGAACCGCAGAGGAAACCCACCGCAACGACTCGATGCCCCTTCCACACGCCCCGAGGCCCGCACCATCCCCTACTGGGGCTCCGCGCAACAGCGGAAGCCTACCGAGCCGAGCCAGTCCGGACCATGGGTGCCCACCGAGGGGTAGGAACAGGTGGACAGACCGCGACTGTAGTGAGCGCCTCCCCGCTTGTCGGTGACTGGGCGCCCCTCCTTGGGCGGAACCTCCGGGTCGGTCCACTCCCACACGTTCCCCAGCAGGTCGTACACCCCTGTGGGCGTCACGCACCAAGGCTTGGTTCCAGTGCGCTGCAGAGGCACCATCCCTCCCTGCTGCGTATGGGTGAACACGCAGGCGCCTGGCACGTACGCGTCGGGACTTTCGATCACCGAAAACTTGCCGCCCCCGTCGCCCGGCACCCCGTCGCAGATGTCTTCCCATTCCTTGCTGGTGCACAAGCGATAGCCTGAGTGCCGGCACAGGTGGGCCGCTTCGTTCCAGCTCACGATCGACGGATACTGCCCCGGCGCCGACACGAGCTTGAGCAGGTCGGGCTGGTGAATGAACTGGCGAATCAAGCCCTCCCGATGCTCCTTGAGCTGCACCGACACTTCGTACTGATGCACACACAAGGGGCCATCACCCGTCTCCACCAGCACCATGCCCGCATCGCACCCCGTGGAATCGGGCGTGGGACGTGCAGGTGCCGGCCCTGCATCGGGCTGCTTGGCCGGCGGATGTTGCAAGCTCCCCTGCTTGAGCGCATTGGTGGGCGAGCCCGCCGTGGCGCCATCCATGTAGGGATTCGACCCGGAGCCGGGCGCCGGATCCGAGAGCGACAGCTGCGGTGGTGCATTGGGGTCGGCCGCCGGTCCCGAGCGAGGTGTGGGCTGGGACCCGGGATGCGGTGGGGTGCCCGCGGCCCGTGGTGCCGGGGAGCGAGGGCCCCCTTGAGCGTTCGCCGATGCAGGCGGTGAGCCGGCGGGCCGAGCGGCGCGACGCGGGGCTGGACGTTTCGATGCCGAGCCTGTCGATGCGGGACTTGTGAGTGCTGGGGCCCCAGGACCGGCTGCGTCATCCCCACAGGCCGTCCCTGCGAGAGCGAGCGCCAGGAGAATCCCGAGCCAAGCGGTGGGCGGTGTCCAGGAGATCATGCGCCATCGTATCAGGGCAGCCTGGGTTGAGCGGAGTCCTGTTCTGCCATCACACGCCAAATGGGGTACGAGCGTGAAGACTCGGCCCGAGGAGTGCTCCATGTCCCCCGTCATTACCGTGCACCATCTGGAGATGTCCCGCTCCACTCGGATTCTGTGGGCCCTCGAAGAGCTCGGTACGCCCTATGAACTTGAGGTGTACAAGCGCCACCGCAAGACCTTTCGGGCCGGGCCGGAGATCAAGGCCATCCACCCGGTGGGCCGGTTTCCGGTCGTGGTCATCGACGGGCAGGCCTTCGCCGAGTCTGGCGCCATTCTCGAACACCTCGCCGAGCGATTTGGTGCCCTGGCTCCCACCGACCCAACTGCACGGGTGCACTACCGCTACTGGATGCACTTCGCAGAGGGCAGCTTGATGGCTCCGCTCCTCGTGGGCCTGATCATGGATCGCCTGCGCACAGGCGTGCCCTTTCCAGCGAATGCGATCACCGGCGCCATCGGCAAGGCGGTGAACAAGCAATACACATGGCCCCAGCTCGCCGATCTGCTGTCTGCAGTCAACCACCACCTCGCGGCACACGCCTTCTTCTCCGGCGACACCTTCTCGATGGCCGACATCCAGATGTCGTACCCCGGCATGGCCGCCATCGACCGCGTACCCAACGCCCGCGAGGCCTACCCGGCCCTGCGCACCTGGTGCGAGACCATGAAAGCGCGTCCGGCCTACATCAAGGCGCTCGAAGTGGGCGGCCCCATCTTGCCGCCCTCGCGCAAAACCTGACGCGCCATCTGCGAGAACGCCCGCAGATTCTCGCAGCAGTCCATGTAGAGTGGGTCTCCAACAGGAGAAGCCATGACCCGCCTTGCACCCACGCTATGCCTATTGATCGCCGCCTGCTCGGGAAGCGACGACCCCAAGACGCCCAGCGAAGGTGATGGCACCACCGGAAGCACCGCGACCGAAGACTCGGGGGCTCCCGCCGACCCCTTCGCCGTCACCTCGTGCGCCGACCACGCCGACCCCTGTGTGCAGATCGAAGGCGGCGACAACGACACCCTCTTCGACACCGTAAACCTGCTCGAAGACAACATGACCATCGTGCTCGGTGCCGGCGTGTGGACCCTCGACAACCAAGTCACCATCCGCGGAGCATCCGGCATCTCGATCATCGGCCAGGGGATGGACGAGACCGTACTCGACTTCGCACTCGAAGCGGTCCAGACCAACGGCATCGACGCCGTCGGCGACAACTTCCTGGTGCAGGATCTCACCGTAAAGGATGCCAAGAAGGACGGCGTGCGCGTCGAAGACTCGAACGGCGTGGTGATGCGCCGGGTGCGCGCCACCTGGACGGCAGAAGAATCTCCCGAGAACGGCGCGTACGGGCTGTACCCCGTGAAGAGCGAAAACGTGCTCATCGAAGACTGTGAGGCCTTCAACGCCGCCGATGCCGGGATCTATGTGGGTCAGACCATCAAGACCATCGTGCGCCGCAACACCGCACGCGGCAATGTGGCGGGCATCGAGATCGAAAACACCCAATTTGCCGACGTATACGACAACCTCGCCACCGAAAACACCGGTGGACTGTTGATCTTCGACCTGCCCGGAAATCCGATCGTGGGCCACGACGTGTGGGTGCACAACAACACCATCGTGAACAACAACACCCCGAACTTCGCTCCCGGCGGCACGGTCGCGATGATTCCCTCGGGCACTGGAACCGTGGTCATCGCCACTCGCCGCGTGGTGGTGGAGAACAACGAATACAGCACCAACAACTCCTCCGATGTGGCGGTCTTCAGCGGACTGGTCATCGAAGGAAACGCAGACGACTGGTACCTCACCAACGAGGAGCTGGTGGGCGACATGACTGGTGTACAGGTGCCGTCCGACGAAGGCGGAATCTACAACTACCAGACCCGCAACATCGTGGTGCAGGGCAACACCCACTCGGGCTCCGGCACCATGCCCGATGCCAGTGATGGCAACGCCCGCGAGATCGGCATGCTGTTGTTCTTCGTGTACCTCGGAGACCGGGTCGATGATGTGCTCTACGACAGCATCGGCGAGAGTGCGTTTTCCACCACCGACGCCACGGCCAACAGCAACGACAACCACATCTGCGTGGGCGGCAACACCGGCGGCACTTTCGCGAGCCTCAACATCGAGGCGCTCGCCGCGCGCTTTGGAGGGGACGACGCCCCAGGTGTCGACGACCTCTTCCGTCCGCCCGCGCCCTTCACGCCCTTCGACTGCACCGAGCTGCAAGGCGAGCCCCTCCCCGAAATCACCCTGGACTGAAGCATGCGTTCCACGCGCCATGACCTGCCGTGGTGGAGCTTCGTCTTGTTGGTGTCTGGCTGCGGCAGCCTCTCGACCGAAGAGTCCAAGCCACGCTCACCAGCCACGGAAGACTCCACGCCACCGCACGACTCGGCCGAGCCCCACTTTTCCTGGGGCCCCATTGGATTCGATCCCGACACAACACCGCCCGACCAGCTGTCGGCGCTGCACCTCGTTCGCTGGACCGGCACGGAGCTTGAGTACAACGAAGGCGTCCTGCCGTATGCCCTCAACACACCCCTGTTTTCGGACTACGCCACCAAAGACAGGGTGATCTGGATGCCCGCGGGCACACACGCCACCTGGTCCGACGACTCCGTGGTGGACTTTCCCGTGGGCACGGCCATCTTGAAGACCTTCCTGCTGAGCCCCGACCTCACCGACCCCACCGCACCGCGCACCATCGTGGAGACCCGCCTGTTGCTCCGCGGCGAGACGGAGTGGCACGCTTGGCCCTACTTGTGGCGCGCTGACGGCTCCGACGCCGACTTGCACGTGCGTGGCGAAGTGTTCGACTACACGTTCATCGATGCCACCGGCACTTCCCGCACCGCCCACTACCTCGTGCCGCAAAGAAACCAGTGTGTGGACTGCCACGAGACCTACAACACCTCTGGCGAGCGCGCCCTTCGGCCACTCGGCCCGGAGCCGTGGCTGATCCACGATGGCACCCTACTCGACACCCTGGTGGCCGATGGGCGGCTCGTCGGCGCTCCCGACCTCGCCACCGTCACCCCCGCAGTCGACTGGGATGATGTAGAAGCCCGCGGTGTGGATTCTCTGTCCCCCGACGAAGTCGACATCGCCGCGCGCGACTATCTGCATGTGAACTGTGCACACTGCCACAGTCCCAATGGCATCGAAGGCGTCACGTCGCAGTTCTTTCTCGATCGGGGCACCACCGACCGCTTCCACCTGGGCGTGTGCAAGCGACCCGGATCGGCAGGAGAGGGGGGTGAGGACCGCGAGTTCGACATCGTTCCCGGCGACCCCCAGCAGAGCATCCTCTGGTACCGCCTGTCGACCGAAGACGTCGGCGCCATGATGCCCGACATCGGCCGGAGCCTCGCCCACAACACAGGCGAAGCCTTGATCTGGCGATGGATTGCGCAGATGGAGCCGCAGGACTGCGAGGCGGTCGACTGACGGGGCCCTCTTCGCCGCGCGACGCTGCACCACGCCTCACGCCACCACGCCACGGCGTGGGCGCCCGAAACACCCGAGGGACACACCCTGGAAAGCAAAAGGGGGGACTATTGACCGCACCATGTCGCATCTGCGAGCGTTCTCCATCCACTGGAGACGTCGCATGCGCCGGCTGATGCCCACCCTTCTGTCCCTTGCGGCCTGTTCCGACGCCGGGGTCACGAAGTTCAACACCGATCCCACCGCGGAGATCTCCAGCCACGCCACCGGCGACACGGTGCGCGAGGGCTACCCCGAGACCCTGCGCGGCAGCGTGGGCGACGCCAACCACGGGGTGGGGCCGCTCACCGTGGCCTGGGTGGTCGATGGGGTGGATATCTGCCCTGAAGCGGTGCCTGAAGCCGATGGCCTGGTCACCTGCACCCACACCTTCCTGCCCACCGGCGGCGAGGTCCTGCTGGAGGTGCGCGATCCCGAAGGGGGCTCCGGCAGCGCCCGCGTGACGGTCGACGTGCAGCCCACCGACGCCCCCGTGGCATCGATCATCCAGCCCACCACCACCGGCGTGTACTACGCCGACCAGCTCACCACCCTCGAGGGCCTGGTCTCCGACCCGGATGAAGACGCGGTCCACCTCTCTGCCGTATGGGAGTCGACCCTCGATGGCGTGCTGGTGGGAGGCTTCGACACACCCGACTCCGAGGGCGGCCTGCTCGGCGCCCTTACCCTGCAGGAAGGAGAGCACTTCCTCACGCTCACGGTGACCGACAGCACGGGCAAGGAAGGCCGCGACAGCGTCACCTTCCAGGTGGGTCCACCCAACTCGGACCCCGACTGCGCGATCACGGCCCCCGAAGACGGCACGGCTGGCGGCGAAGGGGAAGAGGTGCGCTTCGAGGCCACGGTCTCCGACCCGGACGTGGCGCCCAGCGCCCTCACGGCCACCTGGGCCAGCGACGTGGATGGCGTGCTCCGGGAGTCGACGCCCGACAGCGACGGCAGCACCGGCTTTGCTGACAACGCCCTCAGCACCGCCACGCACCGCATCACCCTCACGGTCACCGATGAGGTGGGCGCAGAGTGCACCGACAGCGTGTACTACACCGTGGGCACCCCCCCGGAGCTCGACATCACCGCCCCTGTAGACGGCGACATCTTGAACGAGACCGAGCCGGTGGACTTCGTGGGCACCGCCATCGACGAGCAGGACCTCGAGACCGACATCGAGCTGCTCTGGAACAGCAGCGTAGACGGCGACTTCGCCACCGACGGCGCCGACTCCTCGGGCACCATCGATTTCTCGGCCGCGCTGTCTCCCGGTCCGCACACCATCACCGTGCGGGCCACCGACACCGACGACCTGTACGTGCAGACCAGCTTCGACATCACCATCAACCAGGTACCTACCGAGCCCACGGTCACCCTCAGTCCCGATCCAGCCACCACCGAAGACACGCTCTCCGCCATGGCCACCGGCTCCACCGACCCCGACGCATCGGGCACCGTCACCTACCGCTACGACTGGTATGAAGACGGCATCCTGTCGAGCGTCTCGACCACCGCCTCCTTCCCGGACAGCGACACGCAAAAGAACCGCACCTACCGCGTGGTGGTCACACCCAGCGACGGCACCGGCAGCGGCCCCACCGGCGAGGCCGAGCGCACCATCGACAACGCCGCTCCCGTGCTGTCCGGGCCCACCCTCTCCGCGAGCACCGTTGTGGTGGGCGACACGATCACCTGCTCTGCTTCCGCAACCGATGCCGACCTCGACAGCGTCTCGATCACCTACACGTGGTCCGATGGCTCGACGGGGACCACCTACGCAGTCACCGAGACCGACAACCCAGGCACCACCATCACCTGCACCGCCACCGCAGACGACAGCGACGGCGGCGTGGTCACCGGCACCGCCTCCGCCTCCGTCGACAACACCGCTCCGGTCGTGGACTCCATCACCGTGGACCCGTTGACCGGGAAGGTGGACGACACGCTCACCTGCACCGCCACCGCGTCGGACACCGACGGCGGAACCCCCACCATCACCTATGCGTGGTCCACCGGCGAGACCACAGACACCTACACCATCCAGGCCAGCGACGACCCCGGCGA
>CAJWOS010000353.1 GCA_913044235.1 uncultured Pseudomonadota bacterium | reverse complement strand
AGAAGCAAGAGGCGTACAAGGCCCTGGCAAAGCTTCCTCGCAACTCCAGCCGCACCCGCCTCCGCAACCGCTGCCTGCTCACCGGGCGTCCGCGCGGTTACCTGCGGGCCTTCGGTCTTAGCCGCATCGCACTGCGCGAGCTGGCTCACCTGGGCGAGCTGCCCGGCGTCAAAAAGGCCAGCTGGTAAGGAGTCCAAGATGAAGGTTGTCAACTCACTCAAGAGCCTCAAAGCTGCCGCCAGCGACACCCAGATTGTGCGTCGTCGCGGAAAGCTGTTTCTCATCTCGAAGAGCAACCCGCGGCTCAAGGCCCGCCAGGGTGGCACCAGCAAGAAGGCGAAGCGTCGCGCCAAGCGCTGAGGCATCCGTCCAATGGTCTGCAAGGGCTCCGCCATCCGGCTGGGCCCTTTCTGCTGGTCTGCAACGGCTCAGCCATCCGGCTGGGCCTTCCTTGCGTCTTGACTGGCGCTCGCTCGCGCCTTGCCCTCCCAGCTCCTGCCCCATCTGGTTTTGCCCGACCGTCCGGGTAACTCTGCGCGCCCGCCCAGCCTTCCCTCCTCAGGATCCCACAGTGCGACGCCGAGTCCCCCCATGAGGACCGCGCGGCCATGGGGTCCAGACGTTGCCCCCTTTTCAGTGCTCGGACCCCACTTCGTGTCGGCGCCACTTGCGCAGGAAGTGATCCCACTTCAGCGGGCTCTCCTCAGGCAGGACCACACGGTGCAGTGTGCCGTCGATTCGGAAGTGCAGCAAGTTGGCCATCTCCACCGAGATTGCCTTGATGGACTCGAACGAGGCCTGCCATAGGACCGTGTCACCATCCACGATGCGCAGGCCTGAGGTGTGGATCTGGTACTCGCCTTTGCACTTGAGCACGCCCTTGCGGTCGTGCGGAGGGACCTCCAGCAGCTCCCCACCCGCTCCTCGCAAGGCAACCCCTGTCTCATCGAAGTGCGCCCGATCCGCCACCGGAGGGGCACCGAAGTGCGCCTCAATGGCCCGAAACGCATCGGCCACCGACTGCTCGGTGGTACCGCTCATCATGCACTCCACGTTGAGGGTCCAGCGTGAGGCACAACAACCGCACACCACGGAGTTCCCATCGTCCGGCGCCACCGCAAGAGTCTCCAGCTCGAAGCACTTCGGACAGGCCCATAGGTACTGCGGCAGACCGTGGGCCATCCGAAATCCCCAGGTCGCTGCAGGGTTCTTCAGGTGCGGCACCACAGTGAGGTGCTTCTGAGCATCGGCGGTGATCTGCTCGGCGGTCTGGTCGGGGTCGTAGGTGTGGGGACCATCGTAGGTGACCTCAATCGGGACCCAGCGAGGGTACTTCGCCCATCGGGGCTGGAAGAAGTAGTTCGTGTTCATCCGCGCATACACAACCTTGCACCCGAGTCGCTTGATGAGTCGACCCACACCCGGCAACAAAGGGGCGGTCTCACCGTTGAACGACCGGTTTCCTTCGGGGAAGAGCAAGATCGCGAAGCCCTCGTCAAACAGCCGCTGAAGGGTCTGCATCGCGGCGCGATCCTTGGTGTACTTCATCTTCGGGAAGCTACCCACAGTCTTCAGGAACGCTCCAAGGTAGGGGATTTTGAGCACACTCCGACTGGCCATTGACCGAATACAGCGGTTCACCGGAGAGCCAACAAAAAATGGATCCATCAAGGACGTGTGGTTCGGCAGGAGCAGGAAGGGCTCGTCGAGCGGGCACTTCTCCAGTCCATCGAGACGCCATCGCCAGACTGTGCGGCCCAATAGGCGCAGAATGACCAGAGTTCCTCGGTACACCACCGCGTTGAACAGCGGCAGACCGTAGCGCCAGGCGGGGAGGGGCTTCACTGCGCTGGTCAAGTCGGTCTCCAGATGCGGAGGAGACCCGATGGAGAACGACTTGGGCTTGGCTGTCCACGCTGCCCTGAACACGGAGTGCTCTGCCCAGCGTCACCGCAACGGGTGGTTCCACACATGCCGTAACGCGGCATGCGCTCTGGGCGCTGCTCTCGCCCACGGATGCAAGCATCAGGGGGGGAGCCCTGGCACCCCCGCGGCATGCTTATCGCCGCTTCTGTCGTGGCCACTGTGCATGCTCAGTCTGCGGATCTACCTTCGCGCACCGCCGAAAAGGGGCCCAGTGCACTGCCTTCACTCGAAGCCAAAGCGTCGCTCAAGCAGGGCAAACGCCAACCATCCCTTGCATTGAAGTCGGCCGATTCTGCCCAAACTACATGCACGGCGCCCCACCGATCCTGCGTGGTGCGACCCATTTTCCGGCCGCCCGTTCGCGCTCCACGGCTCCCCGAGAACCCCCCCCCTTCCGGTGTCATCGAAAAGTGTCGAAATAATTCACCTACACATTCAAATAAAACCATCTTTTTCGAATTTTGATTGTGGTACTTCCCGCCCGTCACCCGGAGCACCCATGTATCCAAAAATCCTTGTAGACGATTACTCTCGCCTCGTGAGTGACGTCCACGGTTCGGTACCTCTGTTCGATTCCACACCCGAGGAAGCCCGCGTGGAGCCCACTCACAAAGCGGCCACTCCCCCCTCCTTGGCGCACAACGCCCCCCCCCTCTCTCTTGAGTCCGATGCCACCCGTCGCGCCCGAACGGCTCGGATTCGGGCGCAACAAGCCCAAGCCCTCGAAGGCCCAGGCAACGCACTCTGGTCCGACGTCCGAACCTCGCGCGAGGACTGGAGCGACCGGGGACGCAACCACGAAGCGGACGGAGGTAGTCTGGCCTCCCGCGACGACTCTGCTCCCAAGAGAGCGAACACGAACCACCTGAAGCTCGCGCCCCTCGGCACGCGCTCAGACCAAGTCCGCAGTGCCATGGTTGCCGCGAAGACCGCCGACAAAGCGGGCCAACAAAGCGAAGCACTGCGCCACTACGCCACCGCAATGGACTGCGGCGCAAACGACGCCGACGCCCACTTTCGGATGGGTGTCTTGCTGCGAAAGACCAAGGGAAACCTTCGTCTAAGCCTTGTTCATCTTCGCAAGGCAACGCTGATGAAGCCCAAGAACACGAAGTACCGGCGTGCGCTCGCCGAGGTCTACGACCAGCTCGGGTTCACTGCCAACGCCAAAAAGCAGCAAGAGTGCATTCGTCAGCTCGAAACCAGTGCCACACCCGCTCGTTCCTGGCGATTCTGGTAGCCCCTCGCCCCTGCGTCGGCTGGCTTTCCATCTCACCAGCCCGTCGCAGGCGCACCAACGGCTGAGGGCGACACAACGCATGCAGCCCTCCAGCCGTCCGCGGTTGAGCATCCGCGGTCCACGCCCCTAAGAAAGGGCGGCAAACCAACTCAAGGCACGATGTTCACGCGGGTTCCCTCCACCCACACCGGCTCATCATCGTCGTAGTACGGGTAGGCCGAGCTGGCCGGCGCCGTGAATGTGCCCGGCACTTCGGCCACGAGGTCGAGTGCCACATGGTGCTCTTCGCCTGCGTGCACGCCGTCCCAGTATAGCGTGACCTCGCGCGGCCGCAGCTCGTAGAAGGCGATCTCCCCACGAGCCTGCAGGGCCTCGAGCTGCCAGGGCTGAGGCTGAAGACCTGCAGGGATCCCGATCCGTGCGATCGGACTCGGCACCACGTCGTGGGTTGCATTGCCCAACGTAGTGGTGAGGCGAACGGTATCGCCCATGGACAGCTCCGTGGCCGAAAGCGCGGTCGACAGTGTGAGCTCTGCACCAGGATCACTTTTGGGCAACACCGTGTTCCAAGACACATCCACCGTGAACGGCATCGGGGCGCCGTCGACCTGGCGCAGAATCAGTTCATTTTCACCAGGTCTGAGCGCATCTTCCCAGCCTTCGACCACAATGGCTCCCGGATGGGTGGCGGTGTACTGCATCATCCCCACCAAAACGCCGTTTACCTCAACCTCCACCACTCCGTCGGTGCGCGGACGCCGATTCCGCTCCGCGTGTGTGGTGAGGGCATCCAGGGCAAGAGCGGTGGCCTGCGTGGCACCCCAAGCACCGTCGCCTCGCCGATGGTCGATCAGCCATTCCACGGCCCGATCGACCTCGCCTTCATGTGCACCCTCATCCATCAGCGCCAGCGCCGCGAGCGCAGTGCTCTCGACAAGGAGGTTGGCCTCATGGCTGCGAGTGATGGAGCTCTCGGCTCCAGGAAAGCTGCCATCGGCACCCTGCAGGTGCGCCAAGCGCCTGCGCGACTTGCGGGCATCCACATGGTCGGCCGCCGCAAGGACTCGGGAGGCCAGCGCGAGCACGTAGGGGTCGTTGGAGGTCCGGGCGACTGCAGCCTGGTGCGCCACTTCACGCTGGAGCATGCTCGCGTGCCCAGTGCGGGTCAGAGCATAGGTAATGAAGCCGTCGAGGATGTCCTTGGGCGCGGAGCCGTAGCCGTGCGCACTCTCGCCACTGTTGTGGAACCCACCCGTCCCGTCGCGCTGGTCAAGCAGGTACTGCACATCGCGATCGAGGATGGTCGGGTCGACGGGGTAGACGTCTGCCATGTCGGCGAACTGCAGCAATCCGAAGGCCGAGAGCACTTCCTTGCCGGGCCCAGTGCCCCAAGTCTCGAAGCCGCCACCCTCGACCTGGTAGCCGCTGAGCTTCTGGTACCCAACCTCGAGCGCCTGTGCGCTGCGCTGCTGCAAGCGTGGATCGCCATCATGGGCCTGCAAGTAGTCGAGGATGGCGACGTTGGGCCAATTGGAGCTGCTGGTCTGCTCAAAGCAGCCGCCCGGTGTCTGGATCAGTGCCTCCATCCCCTGCACAAGCGTCGACACCGTGTTCGGCTCCCAGACGGCCCGCGCCGTGAGACTTCCGGGTACCGTGTCGTCAATCACAACCGCAAACCGCTGCTCGTCGCGCAGCTCGCCCGCGGCGGAAAAGCGGCGGGGGAAGCCGGGCGGCACCACATCGAGGGTTTGTGCCAAGGTGTCGGTCCCACCTGCACCAGTGGCCGTCAACGTGATGGTGGCGGCGTCGGCACCGGATCCGACCGCAACCGGAACCCAGTGAGTGGCACCAGCCTCCGGATCGAGGGTCACCGTAGCCGTCGTGTCTACGGCCTTCAGCAGCGGGGTATCGAATGCGGCCGAGACCGACGCCCGAACCGGCTCCGAGCCAGCATTGCGCACGGCAACGGGAAGCAGCAGCGTGTCGCCGGCGGAGACCGCCGGTGGGAGCTTCGTGGAGACCGAGACCGGCAGCCGCGAGCTGAAGGTGATCTCATCGCGACCGGCCCTCTGCGCACCGATCCCCTCCGCGGTCACCCGAAAGTTCGTGAGGGCATCGGAGAGGACGAAGCGCACCTCCGCTTCCCCCATTGCATTGGTCTGCACCGCCGGTGCCCAGTGTACGGTCTCGCGAAAGTCGGAGCGCACCTCTGCATGCTCAGTCGAGTGGTCTGGCTTCGGAAACACGCGCACGGTCGCCCAGCGGGTCCGCTCTCCCTCGAGTCCAGCGATCATCCTATCGACTTGCGCTTCCATCGCCGCCGGGTGTCGCGCATGCTGCTCGGCCAGCAACGGCTCCAAAAGCAAGGGCACACGCTCGACTGGCCACGGCATCTTCGAGAGCACCGGAACTGGGTGCGGCTCCACCACTTCCTTTGGCGCCCGCACCATCTCGGCAGCCTCCGCCTGCCCACCAAAACGCACCGCAGCCTCGCTCCTCAATCCCGCTCTACTTCGCGCCGCCACGCCTCCTCGCGCCAGCCCACCCACATCGACCCGCAGCGCTCCAGCCATGATTTCCGGCACCGGCGACACCGGCGGCGCGGGCGGCGGAGGGGGGCTCCAAACCTGCACCCACTCAAAAGAGCGATGCCCCTTTGTGCCGAGCACAAGGTCCAGCCCACGCGCTGCCAGCGCCTCGTTGCGGTCGAAGTACCAAGCAGGGTCGTCCGGGCCCTCCTGCAGCTCCGGATCCAAGTAGAGCCGAGACAGGATGTGCCCCTCCTCATCGTCTGCCAGCTGTACCACCGCATCATCCACCACCGAGAGGGCCACCTCGGCCTGCACCGGAGTCCCGACTGGATCGGTGGTCTTCACCCGGAGCACCACTTCGTCTCGCGGTCCATAGTTGGGCCGGTCGGTCGACAGCTCGATGCCCAGGTCTCGCCCTGCTCCTCGGTAGATCAGGCGCTCCGCCAGAGGGTTGGATGCCTCGTCGAACACCGTGACTCGCAGCACTCCTTGAGACTTCGCCATCGCACCCATGCCCAGATGCACCACAGCGTGATCATCGGGCCCCGCATGCACCGCCGCCGCGTCGACAGCCTGCTCGCGGAACACCCCGGCCACCAGTACGTCTTGCGGGCTGCTGCACCGAACGGCGAGGGCCACATGGTCGGCCTCCGAGCGGACATCATCAAACGCACGAAGAACACACCCATCGGTCCGGGCCGGCGGGAGCGGAATCAACGCCGCAACACCAGACGGCTCGATCACCTGCGCACTGTAGCGACGACTCGCTTGCGGCGTGAAGGCAAACCGACCGAGACCATCGTGCACACTGGAAAAGTCTGCGACCGTCTTGCCGGTGTCGTCCACAATCACGCCCCGCACGTCGGCAGGCTCTCCATGGATGTTGGTGGCCTCGAAGTACACGCGACCGGGCAGATCGGAGATCAAGTGCCCGCCTTCGGGAAAGAACGCAAGCTGCACATCCGCGAGCACAATGGGTACTGCGCGGCTGATGGACTCGGTGATGCCACCATCTTCCACAAACACCGTCAGCAATCCATCCGATGAGGCCAGGTCACTCGGGAGCGATGTAGACACGAAGACCGCACCGGTGTCGTCGGTGCGAAGTGCCACTTCGGTCACCACCTCCCCGGCCACCTGCAACAACCCCTGCACCGGATGATCCGCCAGCGGGCGGCCGTCTGCTCGCGTGAGCTCCACCAGTGCTTCCACCCGATCCCCTGGACCGTAGGCCTCCCGAGCGAATTCCAGGGTCTTGGCCACCTGGGGCGGGGTGTAGGTCGACACCACAAAGGCCCGCTCGTCTCGCTCTCCGGTGGGCAGTGTGGCCCGGACCATCCACTTGCCGCCCGGCGCCGCAGCATCGATCACGAAATCGTTGTGCGCCCGCCCGCTGCCGTTCGATCGGACCTGCCGGGTCGATACCACTCGACCGCGAGGGTCGAGCAGCTCGTAGGTCACCCAGCCTGCATCGTCGTCGACGAAGGTGCGGGTCTCCACACTCCAGGACTTCACCCAGACTGTCTCGCCTGGTCGCACCATGGGTCGGTCGATCTGCACATACGCGCGTCGGCTGCCGTGCACGTCAAAGTAGCCGTCTACTCTCGTGGGGATGTCTGTGGGAAGTGCACTCTTTCCAAGACGAGGACTGGCGGATGGCGAGTCTTCCCGGTCAACAAGGGGCTCTTGGCCAACCTCGCCTCCTCGGCTCGGGACCGCTTCTGCATCGTTGGGCGCTCGCTCCGGTCCGAGCGCTGAAGCCTCATGAACGGTGCCACAGGCAAGCAGAAACAACAGGAGGGCACGAGAAGGATGCACGGTTCACTCCAGACGTGGATGCGAGGTTCGGGTGCCCAAACGCTCTGTGTCGACAGGGACTTACACCCAAAGGGCCGATCGGTTGGATCACCGTGCTGG
>CAJWOS010000352.1 GCA_913044235.1 uncultured Pseudomonadota bacterium | reverse complement strand
CCTCAGCCCGCAAGACCTGGAGTGCCGGCCACACGCACCGGCACTGGCCGACATGACGGGAAATGGCGATATCGAGGTAATCGCGGGCACCTTCGTGCTGTCGTCTGACGACCTCACAGTCGAAGCCGCTCCTGTCGCCAACGAGTACCTGGGGACCGGCTACAGCGCCAGCTACTGGAACGGACCCATCCCTGCGGTCGTCGACCTTGACGATGATGGCCAGATGGAGATCATCACCGGCCGCCACATCCAGGAAGCCGACGGCAGCGTGCGCTGCTACACCGACGAGTCCGACGCCTGGTCGGCCGCAGCCGACCTCGACGGCGACGGCTACGGTGAGGTGGTTCTCACCGGAGACTACCGGGTCACCATCTTGGATCGGGAGTGCCGCTTCGTGGCCGCCTGGCCCATCGACGACGAGGGGCGCGGCGGACCGGCCACGATCGCCGACTATGACGGCGACGGCACACCCGAGATCGGCATCGCTGCCGCGTCGCACTACCTCGTCTACGAGACCGACGGCACCCTGCGGTGGTCGTGGTTGGTCACCGACCAATCGTCGAACTGTACAGGCTCGTCTGTCTTCGATCTCGAAGGCGATGGCTATGCCGAAGTGCTCTATGCAGACGAGTACAGCGTCTGGGTCCTTAGTGGATACTTTGGCGTGCCGCTGCTCCAGTGGACCGGTCACCGGTCCGGTACCTCGAATGAGTACCCGGTCATCGTGGATGTGGATGGCGACGGCGCCTCGGAGATCGTCGCCGTCGGCGACCGGGGCATGTATGTCATCGGCAGCGAAGAGGGCTGGCAGCCCAGCCGGCAGGTCTGGAACCAGCACACCTACAACATCACCAACGTCAACGACGACCTCACCATCCCAAGCCCCACCCCCGCCAACTGGCCCGAGTTCAATTCCTTCCGGAGCGCCGACTTGCGGGCCAACTTCGGCCAGGGCGCCAAGCTGCCCGATGCGGTGAGTCTAGTGGCCGACATCTGCGAGCTCGAATGCGACGAGAATAAAGTGCTCGTCACGGTCAAGCTGGGTAACGAAGGCCTCGGTGACCTGCTCGAGGGTGGCTCCGTGGCGGTCTATGCGCTGGCCGAAGACGGCACCCGGACCCTGCTCGAGGTCATCGCTACCGAAGACCTGGTCTTGTCTGGCTACAGCACCGTGGGCACCACGCTCACGCTGTCCCTCGACGATCTGCCCACCCGCTCGCTCGTGGTGGTGGCCGACGACGACGGCACCGGCGTGGGCATCATCGAAGAGTGCGATGAGGACAACAATGCTCTGGTGATCGAAGACATCTGCGCCGACGCAGACGAGTGACGCCCAAGCGCTTGGTACCGCCAACCCGGTGTCGGCTGGACAGCCGGTCTCGGGGCACGTTTCGCAGCAGGCTTTTCGGACTTGGCGTGGAGGTCGACCTCTTGGAGACCGGCGAACCGGGATGCAAGGGTTGACGCGCCAGCTTGGCGATTACACCCAGTCCATGGACAAGCTCCACGCCCACTTCGCCGAGCCCTACCCCGCAGACTGGACCGTCCGGCAAGCAGTGGCGGCCTACCTTCAAGAAAACGGCTTCCCGCTTGAGGACTATGACAAGCCGTGGGTGCAGATCAACATTTGGTCACTGCGCTTTCCCTTCCCCAACCCGCCGTCTCGACAGTTGGCGGTGCGCTTCCACGACCTACACCACGTGGTCACTGGATACGGTACCGATCCGTGCGGCGAGGCCGAGATCTCCGCATGGGAGACACGCCGGGGCGTCCGCGTGTTCTCATGGTTTGTCCGAAGCATCGTGTGGAGCGGCTTCTTGTTCGGGATGTTCCACAGCCCTCGACGCACCCTGGCAGCCTGGAAGGCGGGGCACGGCCAAGCATCCGCGGGTCTGCAGCCTGTCACCATGGCACGCTACCAGGAGCTGCTCGACCTCGACCTCGGCGCACTGCGGCAGATCTATGGTCTGCCCACTGGGGGGATTGGAGGTGCGCGAGCCCTCCACTCGGGGGCTCCCTCCCCACGGTCTGCACCGGAGTCGTAGGCTGCCTCCTGGTGCCACCGGCCACCCAGTCGGCCTGTGAGCGTCGAGCGCCCAGGGCGCACGCTACCGTCCGGACGGGCGCGCGGAGCCCCTCAGACGCCGGCCCTCATCCTTCCGGGGCGGTGGGAATCTGCGCAGCCTTCGTGATCTGGCGACTTCCTCCCCACCACAGGCCGCCTCCGACCACGCACAGCAGGGTGGCAGTCCCAAGCATTCCCTGTGCCTCCACCATGCTTGGTTCGCCCCCGCCCGTAAAGGCCAGAGCGCCCCCAACAATCAGACCGATCACACCGAGTCCACCCACAGCGATGGCAGCGGAGATGTAGGTTCCCTGAGCCAGTGCTTCTTCTTCTGCCTGAATCATGATTCTCTCCGGTCCGTGAACAGCGCCTCACTTGAACTAATCTCTACCCGGCTCCAGTGCCAGAGAGACGACCCTCGGCGCTCTCCGCCGAGCCGGGGTCTCCTCCTGTCAGCTGCGTTGCCACTTCGCGAACCAGGCCTCCCATCGACGATGCAGTAGCGATGCCTCCTCAGGACGCGCTTCCCGCATGACCGCGAGGAGCCTCCGTGATGTGCGCTCAAACTGGGCGAGCACTTCCGCTTCGGTCCCGACCCCCTCCCTGGCAAGGCAGAGGCCGTAGAACAGTCCGGGACCATCCGCATCAAACAGGACCGCTTCCGCCTTCTTCCAGGCGTGTTCCCGATGGCGGAGGGTCAGGACTCGACGACGGTGCGAGGGGATGGATGGACGCGGCATGGAATTCCTCCAGGTAGGGTTGCGCAGACACAACGGCCCGCACCCCTCTCAGTCCCATCAGCGGCCTCCGTTACCCCCTCCGTCGAGCTTGAAGACCTTCCGAGACAACCAGTCTATCGATGCACCGGCGAACCACTCGGTGCGACGACATCTGCACCAGTGACCCAAGCGCCCGACTCTGCGGGCGTGGCTCACCTCCACAGCGTATGCCTCACGACCCCTGGCGCCTGTCCATCGCGAAGGACCAGGTCGAGACGATCTCGTAGATCTGATGTTCTCTGCAGCGGGACGCCTCAAGCCATGCGCACCCTGCACCCACGGCCAGCACCACCGCGACACCCCACCGGGCGTCTGGGAGGATGGTCGCCAGGAGGGTTCCCTGCTCTGGCGACTGGCAAGCCAAAAGCGCCCACAACAGAAGCGCTGCACAGAGGCCGTCGAGGATTGCTGCTCGGATCCACAGCCCATTGATGTGGCTGAAGCTGTTCCCGAGCGAGTCATCTTCGCGAATCACCACCCACATCCGCCCGTAGACCTGCCAGAGCTCGTCTTTGCTCAGCTCGGCAGTCTCTTGCGTTCGGCGCACGAAGTCGGCCGCCTGCACGCCGGCCGGGTCCACGGTTCCCGCTGCATCTCCACCCGTGGGCGGTATCTTTGTTCTCGGGTCTTTTTCGACACTGGGGTCCTCGATGTGGGGGTCGTCGACCAGTGGTGCATCGAGCTCGGGGAATCTTCCTGGCGGCGCCACACCTTCACTGTCTGATGGAGCGTCTCTGCCCAGCATCTGGAGCACTTTTTCGTAGTGTCCACTGCCCTTCAGGTTGCGCTCCAAGCGCTCGGTGTTGGTGTCTCGGTCGGACCACAGGACGGCTTTGAACCCTGGAAAAATGGAGCGCCGAAAGAAGCGAGCAGAACCAAAGCACACGATACCCAGCACGTAGGTGGCGAGGAAGCCCCCAGCGAGCAGCCCTGCCGGCGCCACTTCCTCGATCGATTCCCGTGCGGCGTCGGGCACTGCCATGATCAGTCCGAACATCGCGATGCCACCCGGCACGAAGAAGGACAGATCGAGCAAGGAGAAGAGGTCGAGCACCTTCGCGATGACCGGTTCCAACAACGCCTTGATCGCAAGAGCGAATTCTCCCATCTGCAGCTCCGAGCCTGTGTCGCGGGGATTCCCGCATCCTGCTGCCCTCAGCATACCCGAAGAGGAGCGCTCAATGTGGCCCCATCCCCCCGCCGCATCGGGCCCGGCGCTGGCCGCCGACAAGGCCCAGTCCTGCCATCACTCCCTGTCAGCCTCTGCAAGCAAGGGAGCGCCTCAGTTGTCCGACTGAAGCACCCGCAGCTCCAGCCCCTGGGTACCCATCTCAAAGTACAAGACAAAGCTTCCGTCGTCGATGTCTCGCCAGTCGGCCACCTGGTAGGTCTCGCCATCGGTGGAGCGAGTGAAGGAGCCGATCGTGAGCACTCCGTTTTCAGCGGGTCCCAGGCGCACCACGCCGCCATCGGCCCGGTACTGCAGGTGACGGCTCCACAGCAGCTCGAAGGCGGCCACTACCAGGTCGCGCTGTTCGTCGGTCAGAGTCGTGCTCCCCAGCTGCACTTCACCGAGCAGGGAACCGGCCTGGATGAGCTGTCCACTGGTGAGCTGTAGCTCGCCGGTCCAGTCGTAGGGCACCTGTCCAGCGTCGCTGCGCTCGTCGTCCTCGCTCAGGCCTTCTTCATACGAGAATCCCGCCCAGGCGGTCCAGCGCTCCGCCAGCCGCACGCGGCCCTCGAAGCCATCCCACACGGGCGCTTCTGTGGCGAAGAATCGGGCCCCGATGACCGGGGTGCCATCGGTGAGCCAAGCCTCGACATAGGCATCGCCGCCCGCAGCGATTGCCGTGACGACCTGGATGGGGGCATCGGCCAGCACGGCTTCGTCCAGGCGCACCGTGCCGAGGCCGGCCGCTTCGAGGCGCGCGTAGAAGCCAAAAGAGCCCTCCACTTCTGCAGCGAGCCCTGTGGGTGCAACCGGGGTGTCGCCGTCTCGTGTGTCGAGGCGGGTGCCATCGGTGAGGCCTGCGTGAGAGCGTGGCCCCATGGTGGTGTCGGCTTCAAACCAGGCCTGCAGAGCTGCGCGAACCGCGGCCAGATCGACCGGGGGGGTTTCCGAGTCGCCCGTGTCGACCGGATCGGATGGGTCGGAGGTATCGGCGGTGTCGGCGGTGTCGACAGGTGAGGCCGAGTCTTCTGCAGGATCGGCTTCTTCGGTAGCATCACTGGTGTCGCGGCCCTCGCCCACGACATCCGTGGCGGTGTCTCCAGCCGGGGCTTCGGACTTGTTCGGGTTGCAAGCCAGCAAGGCGAGACCGATGGGCCAAAGGCGGTAGATGGTCGACATGACGGCTCCGAGATCCATCCGCTCCAGCGGTCGATGGTCCCCGCTATCCGTTCCGGCAGCGCGAACCATCCTGCACCCCCGCACTCTATCAGCGAGCGCCACCAAGGGCAGGCCCACTCTGGCCGTCGATCCCAGTCACCCGTGCATCACTCGGGAGGTTCGCGCAAACCATCAGCCATGACGCTCAGCAGTTTCTCTCGGAATGGATCGTTGGCGGGCATCAACGCATCGCTGGCGATCTGGGGAAAGGCCGGGTCTCGCTTCCAGAACTGTTGGTTGTGGTTGTCGAGCCGATAGCAGGCCACCAGTCGGTAGGCGGCATTGTGCTGCCTGCGATCATAGTCGTCGTCGAGCTGCAGAGGCTGAGATGACAGCAGGAACCCCTGCTGGAAGTGGGGTCGCAGGGCCTCTGCCGGACACACATTCGCGAGCTTCACCAGTGTGATTCCCTGGTCTACAAAGTGAGAGATGCTGCCGGTGGAAAACGGAGCGCCGAGGATGTAGAGGAATCCCTCCGTGCGTGGTGCGCGCGCTTCTGCCACCCCCAACGCGAAGGTTGCCGCGACTCGAAGCGATGACGTCACATCCAGCAAGGGTGTCTTGCCGATTCCATAGTGCTGCAACAAGGCCCCACGCGACTCCGGCTGCCACCACCGGAGCGGACGAGGCGACAGCCCCAGCGGCTTGCTTTGGTCTTTTAGGTAATCGAGCGCCTCTCGGTACCACAGGGCACGGGCCCGTCTGTGGGCGTGGTGCAGCTTCGGCTGCCCCTCACGAGGCCGCAGAATGGTGGGCAGAATCAGCCGTGTGCTGTTCTTTCCGGTGGATTGGTCTTTGGTCCAATGTTCCTCACCCTGGCCACGAAAATAAAGGTCGAGCCATGGATTCAAGCTCGTCACGGCGGCCACCGAGCGAGCCAGCGCTCGGAAACTCGACACATCGACGGGCTCAATGCGAAGAATCTCCGGCCTCTTCAGACGCGCAAAGCGCCGGCCCTGAACCGTGCGGACTCGCTTACTCGTCGATTTCGTTGACAGACCTTCCATGGTCCAAGAGTCGCCCACGGGCGCCCATACGTCCTCTGCCACACTGCGCACAGTGCACCTCTCTGTCGATGTTGCTCGAGCGCCCGCTGCTGCAGGCCTCACTATCATCGCAAAGGCTCCACTGCGCTGTCCATCAACACTGCCGTTTGCCCCATCCGCACCACCATTTCGCGGGATCGAGGCCGACATCACACACCGCGCATTCTGCGAGACTGCCTTCCCGTGCTCCCCTTCGAACGCTGGACGGTCGCCAACGCACACCTGCCACATGCGCCCGAGGCTTCATCGCCTCCCCCCCATCCCGAGCCGCCATCCTCCAGCGTAGATCAGAGCGGGTGCGCATCAGGTCAGCCGGAGGCGCTGACCCCGAAACAATCGGGACTCCACCGGCCCCACTCCGATCTGCTGCAACCACCCCGGATCATCGCAGCGCAGTCAAACGACCGGCACGCAGCTTCGCCTTTGGTATCATCGCGGCATGCAGCGGAGCATCGAATGTCCAAACGCACTCTCCTGACCGCCCTGGGACTTGTGTCCATCACTCTCGGGGGATGTGTCGAAGACACAAGCGAAAAGCCTGTTGAAGACGGAATCGCCGCAGACGCGTACGAAGGAGACAATGAGGGAGAGTGCACGGACGGCGCCGACAACGACCGAAACGGACTCTACGACTGCGACGACCCTGGGTGCGCCAGTGGACCGGATTGTGCAGCCACGGGCGAAGGCGAAGGCGAAGGCGAAGGCGAGGGCGAGGGCGAGGGCGAAGGCGAGGCGTCTGACCGGGATGGAGATGGCTTTTCCTCCGCCGATGGCGACTGCGACGATGCCGATGCCACCGCTTACCCCGGCGCTGAAGACGCCGACGTGGACGGGACCGATCAGGACTGCGACGGGGTGGACGGTCCGGACGCCGATGGAGATGGATACGCAGACGCCGCCGCCGGCGGGGATGACTGTGACGATGACGACGCAAGCGTCTCTCCCGGAGCGGCCGAGACCTGGGACGATGGCATCGACCAAGACTGCGATGGGGTTGTAGACGTGGAGGGAGCGGCCTGTGCCGCCGACCTCACGATTTCGATGCCCGACGGCAGCACCACCACCCTCGACTTCTGCCAGGCGTGGGATTTCAACGCCTCCATGGAGTACGACCCCGACGATCCACCCGAAGTCATCGCCTTCGACCTCACACTCCACGCCACCACCGAAGAAGACTTCGACTGTCGAGTCCAGCTCATGCAAGAGGGTGTCTGTGGCACCGGCTACTACGACAATGCCGATGACACGACCCTGATGAGCCTGGTGCTTGTCGACTGCGCCGATGTGGTCGACGACTACGAGATCACGCTCACCACCTCTCAGGGCTACCTGCGTCTCGACACCATCGACACCG
>CAJWOS010000351.1 GCA_913044235.1 uncultured Pseudomonadota bacterium | reverse complement strand
CTCTGGGCACCGAACGGGCCATGTGTCGGTTCGAGCCGAGCCCCTCTGGCGCCTGAATCCCTGGAAAGGCATCGATCTGGCGAGCTTCTGGGTTCCGGGCCGCGTCGACCCCGGCGAAGCACTCGTTCGCATGCACCCGGGATACCTGGGATTGACTCTCCTGTGCCTGGGTCTCATCGCCGGATGGTCTCGATGGTGGGTGGTGCTTCTTGCATCGATGGCCTGCTCTCTCGGCTCTCACATCTCCATGGCCGGCGCACCCACCGGACTCGAAAATCCACTGGGCGGTCTCCTGGCAGCACTGCCCTTCGGCAGCTTGATCAACCATCACGGACGGATCCTGCTCGTGGGAGCCATCGCGCTCGCCGTCCTCGCAGCACGGGGTGCTCGCCGGCTGCATCTGCGGTCCGGTCACCGACTTCGGTGGGTCCTTCTTTCCCTCGTGGCACTCGACCTCAGCTTGCTGGGACCGGTGGGCGCCCCGCTGCCCGTGGCCCAGCCCACACCGCTGGCCGTCTACACACACCCTTCGATGGCCGATCTTCCTCCAGGCCCGGTGCTCCAGCTGCCCGCTGGCGGCCCGGGCGTCCACTTCCAGCGACCTCTGCTGGACCAGCGTGCACATCGACGCCCCTTGATGCTCGACCCGAACGGTCCCGGGCTCCCTCCCGATCTGGCGCAGACCCCCAGCGGACACTTTCTCGCATCGCTCGCCGCACCCGAGGGACCACGGACACCCGAGACCTTCGAGTGGCCTGCCGGAGTCGCGCTGCTGGTGGTGGCCGAGCCACACGTGACCTCTGTGGTGAAGGTCGTGGGACCACCGGCCTTCCGTACCCATGACAGCGCCGTCTGGGCCGCGCCGGACTGAGCGCCCAGCACCCACGACAGGGCACCGCTCACCCTGGACCCACGACCACCTCATGTGCTGGACTCGCCGCAGCACGAAGCGACACCACGAGGTGTTCCATCCCGTCCGTGATGAAGAGAGTCATCTTCACTGTGGCCGTGAACAACGCCCCATCCGCCCGCTGAAATTCCCTTCGGTCAGCCTGCGCCACCGCAGGAGCAAGGTCCACCCGAGTCCAAGTCAACAGGGTGGAACGCTCGATGCCAAAGAGGTCACAGGCCTGCTGGTTGACCTCCACACACCGTCCGTCACCATCCAGCACAAAGATGGCCACCCCGATCGAGCCGAGTGTGTCGCCATACATGCGACGCAGAGCCTCGAGTCGCCGACCGGCCTCGATAGCCGCCCGGCTCCGCTCGGAGAGCGTTCGCAGCCGGCGCTCCGATGCGATCAGGCGACTCACCACGAGCGCCCCTGCCAGGGTCATACAGAGCACCGATATGGCAACCGGTAGCCCCGGATGTTCCGACCATAGCCATGCGCGAATCACCTGCAGGCGGGTGATCTCCCCTTCAGTCGCATCCGCTCCGACCGCCATGACCTCAAACCAATAAGCGCCAGGCTCGAGGCTTGCGAACGACACGGAAGTGCGGGCCATGGGCTCCGAGAAGGGGATGTCCGAGGTGTCGTCGGAGGTACGGATGAGCCGGTACCGATAGCGCGAGACCTGATCGGGTCGGAGGAGTGGAGACGACCAGGAGATGTCCAACGCCGCCGGGAGATCACGGGTCAGGACCACCCGTCCGTGGACGGGCTTGAGCATCACGCTGCCGGAAGCTACCGACTCGATCTGGACCGCGCCCGGCGTCCAGGCATGCACCTCGGCCGCGAGTGAATACGACACCAAGCCCTCGACCGTCACGAGCCAGAGGCGATCTTCAGAGTCGGTCAGTGCAGCGGGCTGCGCCCATCCGTTGGCCTCACCCACGTCGAAGTGCAGTGGCTGCAACCGCGGGAGGATGCCGCGCCGGACCGCATCGAGCTCTTCGCTGCCGAGCATGAAGAGGCCTCGATTGCCGTGAATCCAGGCTTGGCCACCCGGTCCCAGCGTAACGGAGGACAGAAATCCTTCCGGAAGCCCATGCTCAGCCGGCGTGATCCGGCCCACCTCCCCTCCGTCAAGCCAACCCAAGCCACCACCATAGGTTGCGCCCCACAAAACACCGGCCCCGTCTACCATCAAGTCACGTACCGAACCGCAGGCGAACCCCTCCTCACAGCCGCTGTGCGACCAGCGCTGACCGTCGAGAATCCAGATGCCATCGTCGGCGCCCAGGACCATCCGCCCATCTGCTAGCACAGCACGCGACAGCACACGAGGCAGCTCTTCGGGTACCGGCAGCAGCACCAGCGGATCTGTGGCAGAAGACCATCCCTGGAAAACGCGCCCTGCGTTGGTGGCCATCCAGATGCCTCCGCCATCCAACACCTCGATGTAGCTCGGGGTCTCATTCGGACGCAGGACCGGTGTGCCCGGTGGCGGGCTCGAGCGCCGACCGTCCACCACTCGGCTCACCAGGCCGGACTGACCCACGAACAGCCCACCATTCCGGTCAGCCGCAAGCGCGGTCACACATCGGGACGCGCCTCCCTCGACCGGAAAGGCCGAGACGTCGACCACCGCCGACCAAGCGCCCGCTTGCCACGCATGCACCTGCTCACAGTCGAGGGAAATCCAGGTGGTGTCCCCGGATCGCGCCAGCGGTCCCGTGGTCTCGGCGAGCGCCCCATCTGGGAGCGGGATCTGCGAAAACGGTGTGGTGGTGAACCGATACAAACCCGCCGTCTTGGTGCCGACCCAGACCGTGTCATCAGCGTCGACCAGCAGGCTCCTGGGAGAGCTCTCCAACCTGTGCAGGATCGGCTGCAGCGGATTGCCTGCCTTCAGCCGCGCTTTCGCCTCCGCCCAGTCCTCCAACACCAGCACACCTTGGTCTGTGCCGAACCACATCCGGCCGCTCGCATCCACCGACGGCGCCACCCCCAGCTTGAGGTGGTACCCCCAGCTGGAGTCTCGCAGCGGCGCTCCCGATGTCGGAATCAGCACAGGACCATTGCGCTCGGCGGCCCAGATGTCGCCGTCCGGATCTCGCCAGAGGCCAAAGAAACCGCCCGTTGCGGTCGGCGCATCCGCTTGCATGCCGGCCTGTCGCCACACCATGGTCTGGTTGCCCACCCAGAGGGTGTCTGCATCCAGGGGCAGCACGTGAAACGCCGGCTCGTCGGATAGACGGGTCCAACCGGACTGCTCTCCATACCGCCACAGCCCCGAAGAAGCGCCCACGAGCAGCCGATCTTCCTCCGAACCCTCGGAGGGCGGAATGGCCAAGTCCCAGATCGTGGCACTGCGAAGCTCTTCAGGCTGCTTTACCTGGACAAACTCTCCGTCGACAAACGACCAGACACCGCCACCTTCGACCCCGATCCACAGCCCATCTGGCGCATCGCTCAGAGCCGTAATCCGGGCCACCCGAGCATAGACCTCGGGCCGCGCGACTTGCTCCTCAAACTGCTGGCCCGAAAACCGAAACAGGCCAGCAAATGTACCGACCCAGAGATACCCGGCGTCGTCTCGCACCATGCTTGTGACCGTGCCCTGTGGCAGGCCTGCGGCTCGCCCCCAAGCATCCACACGCAGGCGGTCGACCGCTCCGGCCGGTGCAGGTCCCAGCACGAACAGCACGACCCACAGCAAGGCCGTCCAGCCCGCGCGACGGACCATCGCAGTGCTCCTACCGGGCACAGCAGCCCACTTGCTTTCCCCGACGCATCGTGGGATCTGCGCACGCAAAGCTCGAAGTGTATGCGGTCTTCATGCGTCGCCTTCCCGGCGATCGGAACCGCGCGCGACCGCAGACACCGCCGCTTGGATCTGCGCGAGATGTGCTTCGAAGCGGGGATACGACACGCGCTCACAGCCTGCACCATCGACCTGTAGCCAGGGCGCTCGCAGCGACAACACGCGTGCCGCCATGTAGATCCGATGGTCGTGCTCACTCGACACCGACCCACCCGGTCTCGGAGCCCCGCCCCAGACCGTCAGTCCATCCGGTGCCTCGACCGAGCGAAGACCCAGTGCAGCCAACACCGCAGCCATCGCGCGAATGCGATCGCACTCCTTGTGTCGGAGACTGGGCGCTCCCACAAATGCAGTCTGCCCAGGACACATCGCTGCCAGAGCCACGAGCACAGGGAACAGATCCGGCGTGGCTCCGAGATCGATGGTGCCCGCCGCCCGCAGGGGCTGCGGCTCGAGACACAACACTGTGCCTTCCCAGCGAAGGATCTGCCCAAACCGCTCCAGGATGGAGACGATCGCCCGATCGCCTTGGGGATCGTCGGCCTCGAGTCCGAGGAGCCGCATCGGAGCCCCCGCCAGGGCTCCAGCCACCAACGGAAAGGCGGCGCCCGACCAGTCCCCCGGCACTCGGTAGGCGGCAGCCGTCGGCCGCTGCCCGCCTACGATGTCGTATTGCAGACCAACCTCCGTCTCGGTGACCGTCCAAGACAGTCCGAACGCCGCTGCAACCCGCCGGGTGATGTGCAGGTAGGGACGACTGGCCACGGGGGCGGCCATCCGAAGCTGGCTGGTCCCCTCGACCAGGCAAAGCGCCAACAGCAGCGATGATCCGTACTGACTGCTCACCCGCGCTGGGAGGGCGACCGTGCCCGCTCGCAGAGGACCACACAACGAGAGCGGCGCGCGCCCGTCGCAGGATGTGACATGCGCACCAAGCGCTTCGAGAGCCCCCAGCAGCGGCCCGTTGGGACGAGCGCACAACGATGCATCCCCGCTCAGCTCCACGGCCTGCGACAGCCGTGCCGCCTGCCCGGAGAGCAGCCGCAAGGTCGTGCCCGAGTTTCCACAGTCGAGGGTGCCCGCGACCGGCACAAGCGCTTCGATCGGATGAAACTGAACGTGGTCCCCCACTCGATGGGCCCGGGCCCCGAGCGCCTGCAGCACCGACAGCGTGCTGCGGCAGTCGGCGCCCCACAGGGGGCGCTCAATGAGACAGGGAACCTCAGAGAGCGCACCGAGCAAGAACGCTCGATGTGTGATGCTCTTCGACGACGGTACCCAGAGCTCGACGGCACGCGAAACGCTCATGGCTCGTCAACCACCCGCTCCCAGCATCAGCGGAACGAACGCCACGATGACCAGAGCGGTACCCATGACCGCCATCGGCAGCCACAAGTGTTCGTTGCGGGCCCACCACCCACCTTCCACAGGCACGTTTTCCACTCGGGCTTCCGCACCGATGACCTGTCGAGCCAGCAGGTGGTTGATGGCCACGGGCGGCGTGAGGTAGCCCAGCTCGAATGCCACGAGCACCATCATCCAAAAGTGCACTGGGTCGATGCCATTGTTGTATGCGAGTGGTGCGATGGTGACACTCACCAGCACCACGGCACCCAGCGCATCCATGGTCATCCCGATCAGCACCATGGCCACAACCAAGATGCTCATCGTGGTCCACTGCGACCCGAGGTCGGCCGGCACGAGGCTCATCAGCTCCGCCCGCTCCACCACACCACCGAGGCCCACCGACCCGGCCATCAACATCAGCAATGCGCCGATGTGCCCGGAAGACTCGGCGGTGGCCCGCTTCAGCGCCGGGAAGGTCCGCACATCAGTGTCTCCGGGGGGCTCGTCTGCGTCGGGAGAGGAGAAGCGCGTGTCGTAGATCACATAGGCGATCAGGATGGCCGGGAGGATGAAGGCGGCAGTGTGTTCCGACACCTTCAGGGCGAGCGCAGCGTAGTTGAACACCAACACCGATACAGCGATGAACAGGTAGGGCATCACCTTCTTGGATGCAGCGAGGACCTTGGGACCGGCCTCGCCGACCGACGCCACATTGAATCCGTCTTTGTTCCGCAAGAGCATCGCGATGAGGTACAGCGAAGCGGTCAACACGAAGACTTGGAAGCCCCGGCCGAACAGCTCATCCGTGGTGACCTGCTTGTTCAGGATTGCCACCAGCACAACCACCAGGCATGGGCGGAGCACAACCCCGAGGCTGCCGGACATGGCGGTAGCCGACAGCGCCATCCGGTGAGAAGCCCCCGCGGCACGCAACTGCTCGAACACCACCGCACCAGCTGCGATGACGAAGATGCCCGACGCACCCGAGTAAGCGGTGGGCAGCGCAGCCAGAACCACCACCAGCCAAGCCAGGATGGCCGGCGGCAGCTTCCAGGGGGTGATGACGGCAAACGCTCGACGCGCAAGGCGGGTCTCCGCCAGCATCATTCCAGCCCAGATGTACAGGCCGATGCCGATGTAGACAGCCGGGTGCTGCACAAACTTGTGCAGATAGATTGCCTGTCCAGACTGGTGGCCTTCGAGAATCAGGAAGTACACGATGGACAGCACGCCCATGTATACGTAGAGCGGAATCGACATGAGCAGCCGCAGACCCGAGAGCGGCTGGTCAAGCGAGCGTGGCACTCGGGCCAAATGGAACAGGTTGACCGCAGCCAATGCGCCGAAGCCGACAGTCCACAACAGGGGGAGCCCCGCGTGGTCGACCTCCGCGGTGCCCGCTTGCCCCACCCGCCAGTCCTGAATGGCGGAATAGAGAAACGACAGGTGGACCACGAGCTGAAGGCCCTGCGACACCCGGAACTCAAGCGGGTGCTCCGGCTCCCGCAGAGCGATGTGCTGGTTCCGAATCGTGGTGGCAAACGCCCCCACAAGGAGCAGGAGACTCAGCAGGTGCTTCCAATACGGGAAGCGAGCAAAGTCGGACACCGCAGTCTCGAAGCTTCGGTAGGACTTCACCCCAGAAGTGATGCGTGCGCTCTTGGCGGTGTAGTCGGCATGCTTGGTCGCACACCGCTTCTGCAGGGCGCGAAGCGCAGGACAATTCTCGGAGGATGTCGCTTTCGCAGCCTTGCCGCCCGGATCCTGTCCCCCGAAGGGATCGTCGGCAGCCGTGGGATCGGCACCCCCAAACGGGTCGTCGCCTCCGGCAGCGGAGGGGTCTTGCCCACCAAACGGGTCGCCGCCAGCGTCGGCGGCCGCACCCTCTGTCTCCGCATCCGCAGGACAGGTGGCCAGGCGAGAGTCAAGCTCCGCGAGGTCGCACTCCGGCATGGTCGGGTCCGAGCGCAGCTCCGCTGCATACCCAGGCCAGATCGACTCCCCCACACCCACGAGGCGTGTGTCGAAGTTGGGCGCCACACCGACGGCGAGCGCCACCAGCAAGAGGCTGAGAATAACGACGGCAACCGGCCCAAGAAGCCGGTCCAGCGGCCCGGACGGCCCTCCGTGACTCATGGTCGCTCTCCTGTTTCTACGCGCCCATCATGCCACAGGCCGCTCGATTCACTGCCCTTGTGGGAGTCTATTCTCGGTTGTCGGCGCACTCGGCGCGAGCCTTGTCCTGATAGCAACGGGTCTTCTTCATGTATCCAAGCATCGTGCCGTTGTAGGCGCCTTTCTCGCGAAGCTCTACCCGCACGTCCTGGAACAGCGCGTCCTCCAGCAGCTCCTCCAGGTCCGCGGCGCTGACCGCCCCGGTGACGCAGGCGCAGATGCCCTCCTCCTCCGTGTAGGCGCCGCCCTCGAGGTCGCCGAAGAAGCACCGCGCGTCGATGTCAACCGCGCGCGTTGTGGCGCGGACGGCGACGACGACTGTTCCGGCGAAAGCGAATGAGTGTTTGAAACACTGTCTCGCCCTTCTCTCGGCTCAATGGTGTTTTGCACGCCCGTTTTCCCCCGACTCTCGCGTGAATGTAATTCGCGCCCCCCACT
>CAJWOS010000350.1 GCA_913044235.1 uncultured Pseudomonadota bacterium | reverse complement strand
GCTCCGGCTACACCGACGCCATGGCACGGCGACTGGAGCGCGAGCTCGAAATGCTCGAGATCAGTGAGGACGCACGCCGGGCACGCGCAGCCGGGCGGTTCGACGAAGCGCGTCGCCGGTACAACCAGCTGCTGGTGATCTACCCTGGCGAGATCACTCTCCTGCACGGCCTAGCCGACACCCTGTCGGGCATGGGCGACCACGAAGGGTCTGCAGAGGCCTACGGTCAGGCCCGTGATTTTGACCCCGACGACCCCTGGTTGACCCTCGGCGAAATCAACGCCCGAATCGCTCTGCAGCAGCCCGAGCGCGCTCGATGGCTGTTCGATCACATGGACATCCCGACCGAGGCGTCGGCTCGGGAAGCCCACCTGCGTGCTGGGATGTCCCTACGCCGCTCCGAGGCCGACCAGCTCTCCGCCACCGGAGACTTCATGGGCGCCTACGAGTCGTACCGGGAAGCACTCGACGAACAGGAAGATCCCACGCTCTACACAGGCATGGCCGGGTTGTACCTGTCGCGCTGGCAGTATGGCGCAGCGCAGGCGTACTTCGAGGAAGCCCTGTCTCTCAACCCGGACTTTTCGGAAGCCGAGCGCGGCATCATTTCCACGCTGGCGGCCCGCGGGCAGTACGACGAGGCGCAACGCCGGGCCGGCGCACTATCGGCACGGGTGCCACACCCCGACAACATCGCCCTCGCCGAGCGCGTCGCCCGAGAGCACGCCATTCAAGAGGCCGCGACCGCAGCCGTATCCGGCAATGTGGAGCTCTCCCGGCGCATCCTCGAAGACCAGCTCGAGACCTACCCCGGCAACCTCGAGCTTCGCGTCGCAATGGCTGCACTGATGCTCGACGAGGGCGATGCCGAGGGCGCTTGGTCCACCGCCAGCAGCGTTCTCGACGAAGACGCCAGCCACCCCGGGGCCCTCGCGGCCCTGCAGGCCAGCGCCATCCCCTTGCACCAAACAGGAGACACGATTCCCCGCTTCGAGGCGGCGCAGGCCGAGACCGGTGAGGGATGGATTCAAGACGAAATCTTCGCCATGGAGCTGGCCACGGAGCTCGACCGCGGCCGCGCCCAGTTCGAGCAGGGCCGCGAGGAAGAGGCCCAGAAGACCATCGAAGACGCCACCCGTCGGTATGGCGCGGGACAAGCCCGCCACTGGGTGATGCTGGGCGCAGCCTGGCAAGACATGGGACAGCCGGCACGCGCGCTGTCGGCCTTCGAGACCGCCCGCTCGATTACGCCATCCAACACCGGCGCCGTGCTGGGCCTGAGTCGGGCCCTGAGCAACCGGGGCGACCTCGCCCAGGCCGAGACGCTCTTGGAAGAACACTGGAGTACCTACCGCGACCTGGAGGTGGGCATTGCCCTCGCGCGGATGCGCGCGAACCGAGGCCGACCCATGGCCGCACAGCGCACCCTCGAAGCGGTGCGGGTGGCCGCGAAGACCACAGGAACCCGCAGCCCCGTTCCCCCACCTGAGGCCCTTCCAGTGGACCCGCTGCCTTCGAATCGCGCCATCGAAACCGACGACGGGCCCCCGCATCCTCCGGACGTACCGGCCACCTTCCCGAGCTCCAATGTGGCCGGTGCCGAAGCCCAGCTCGCCAATCCCTACCGCTTCAGCGGCGTGCTCTCAGGCGGACTGGCCAACCGCCCCGGCCAGACCGGCGAAAACTACCTGTCGACCCAGTATGCACCCGTCGCCGTCGAGTACGCCCCGCTTGCTCCGATTCGCCTCTCCGGCGAGGTCATTCCGCTTCGCATCAGCGACGGTCGAGACGACCTCAGCGTGACCACCGGCAGCCTCGGCTTCTCATTCGACACGGCCAGCAGCTTTGGCGGACATGTTCGCGTGGGCAGCAGCCCGGTGGGCCAGGGTGTTCCGGCCGATCCGTACCTCACTTGGGTGGCGAGCCTGAAGGCCGGCGTAGGGAGCGCGGTCACCGCCGAGATCGAGACGGTTCGTGCGCCCGTCACCGACTCCCTCACCGCCTGGGTGGGTGCCATCGATCGCCAGACCAACGCGGTCTACGGACGGGTCCACGACACCTGGGTGGGCGGCAAGCTGTCGGCGCAGATGGATGGCGGCACCGAGCTGGGCGCTCTCGGCCGCTGGGGGCAGTCCGAAGGTCTCCAGATGGACCAATCAGGAACCCAAAGCGGCATGGTCACTTGGCAGCAGGCCCTCGGGTGGTTCCGTGGCCCCCTGCGGAAGCAACCCGACCGGGAGCTGTGGATCGGCGCAGAGGGGATGGTGATGAACCATGACCGTCAGGTGGAAGGCTTCGCGCCGGGAGGCGGCGGTTTCTTCACGCCCGACACCTTCTACCAGGGCCTACTCCGCATCGAGAGCCTCTTCGGCGTGCAGCCTGACGCCAAGTTCACCGCATGTGGCATCGCCGGAATCGGGCCCCAGCAGGTCATTGGCGAGCCCACCCTCTATCTCAACCCCGGCACCTACCTTGGCTATGAGATCAAGGGGTCGCTGGCCTACAACCTTGCGCCCGACTGGGCGCTCGTGACCCATGCCTCTCACGGCGGCTCGGCATTTGTCTGGGGCCAGACCGCGGCCCTCCTGCAGCTTCGCTACGGACGACCCGAGACCAGCCTCGGCACACCGAGCATGGCCTTTGCCTCGTTGGTGCACGGACCCCCGCTGCTTGCGCCCGCAAGCTGCGGCACGGACTGGAAGACGGAGCGTGCACGATGAAGTCGACTCTCCGCATCCCCGCCCACACCGCACGAGCCTTCATCCTTGCCGCTCTGGTTCCCAGCACTGCTCTGGCCGCCGGTGGCACCGACGACGACTTCCGCGTCGCTCCGAGCGCACATGACGGCATGGGGGCCCTGCAGCTCGCCCACCCTTCCACAGGCGGACAAGGTGCGGGCTACGTGGGCGGCGCGTTCACCACCGGAGAAGACTTTGCAGCCCCCCTCGGGTACCGCCGAATGGCGAGCGTGCACCTGTCGGGCGGCTTCGCAGTGGCCAACTGGCTGCGGGTCGAAGCCGACATGCCCTTCGTTTCATCCATCGCGCGCGGCGATCAGTCTGTCGATGGAGCGGGAGACTTGCAGTTGAGTGGAACGCTGCCGTTCATCGTTCCCGGCACGAGAAACTTCGGCATCGGTGTGGTTCCCTTCGCCGAAGTGCCCACCGCTGCAACCACGAGCGCGGACACCCTGGAATGGGGCGGTCTTCTGACCCTCGGCGCCGGCGATGGCACGCTCGGATGGCGGGTCAACGCCGGGCTGCGGTCCGACACTGCCACAACCCGCGAAGTGGTGATGGGTGCCGGCGGCAACGCGCGTCTCGGCGAGCTCTTCGCGGCCGGTCTCGAGGTGGTGTCCACCCGCCCTGCGGGACCCACAGATCCCGGAACGCCCGAGCAGGCCAATCCCCTGGAGACCACAGCCTACGGCATGTTCGGTCAAGATCGACGCGCCGCCGTGCAGCTCGGGGTCACAGCGGGTCTCATCCCCGATGCAGGCTCTCCGACCTACCGGGCCACGATGGCCGTCTCGTTTCGTCGAGTCGGGATCGTGGGCGACCCTGACAGTGATGGCGTGTTTGGCTTGGATGATGCCTGCCCGAACACCCCCGAAGACATGGATGGATTCCTCGACCTGGACGGCTGCCCAGAGCCGGATGACGACCTCGATGGCGTGGCCGATGTGGTCGATCGCTGCCCCTCGAAGGCCGAGGACCGCGACGGACACGAGGATCGCGACGGCTGTCCCGACACCGACAACGACTTTGACGGCATCCTCGACATCGACGACGAGTGCCCGAACAAACCGGGCATCACGGCTGCCCGCGGATGCCCAGACCAAGACGGCGACACGGTGCCCGACCCCAGCGACGAGTGCCCCATGCGCGCCGGCAGCCCACTCGCCCAAGGGTGCCCCGACTACGACCGCGACCGGGTCCCGGACTTCCGCGACTTGTGCCCCACCGAAGCCATCAGTCCAAAGATCGATCCCATCCGATCCAACGGCTGCCCATCCCGCGCGTACTACTCTGGCGGCCGGATCGAGATTCTCGACCGGGTCAATTTCGAGTTTGGCAGCGCCACCCTCTCGCCCGATTCGTACGCAGTCCTCCGCGATGTCGCACGAGCGATCGATGCCAATCCCGACATCAAGTCCGTCGAGATTGGCGGTCATACCGACAATATCGGGTCGGCGGGCGCCAACATTCGCCTGTCTCGGGCCCGCGCACGCGCGGTGCGCACCTACCTGATCCAGCAAGGCATCTCGTCCCGACAAATCACCACCCATGGATACGGCGAGTCCAGGCCGATCGACACCAACACCACAGATGCCGGCCGGTACCAGAACCGCCGCGTGGAGTTCGTCGTGGTCGAGACCGTCTCACGCTGAGCCCCATCTGCACTCCGGTGCGGTAGGCTGTGGCATGGCCTTCACCTACACCCGCCCTCCGCTCACACAGTCCCTCAGTGCGCTTGGCTTGGTGGGGTTCGCGGTGGTGGTGTCGTTCTGGGAGGGCGCACAGCCCGCCTGGGCCTCCGTCGTTGCCGCAGTGCCGGAGGGGCTGCTGGTTGCGGCCGGCCCCTACCTTGTGTTCCAGCTGGTGTACTGGGGGATGTGCGCCGCCTTCGGCTACGTCGATCGAACCCAAAAACCGGCGTTCATCGCTCGCTATCGAATCCAGAGCGGACCCCGTCGACAGCCTCCGTGGTCTCGCGTGTGGCGCAACCTGGCGTTCACCCAGCTGGTGTTGAGCCCCCTCATGATGGCTTGGCTGTGGGGAATGCTGCGCCTGCGTGGCTGGCAGGTCTCCGCGACACTGCCGAACTGGAGCACCGTCCTGCTGGAGCTGGCCGGCCTGTCGGTATGCTCGGTGGTCTGGTTCTACACCTCTCACCGCTTTCTGCATCGCCCATGGTGGATGAAGAAAGTGCACCGCGTGCACCACGAGTTCCGCACGACTTCGGCCATCGCAAGCATCTACGCCCACCCCGTGGAGTTCGTGTTCTCGAACTTCCTCACCCTCGGACTGGGCGTAATCATCATCACGCCCAGTCTACCGGTGATCTACCTCTGGACCGCCTTGTCGGTGCACACCGTGGTGGCCCATCACTCGGGCTATGCGGTGCCGTGGCTCTCATGGGCGGTGCACCATGACTGGCACCACTACCGATACAAGGAGTGCTTTGGCACTTTGGGGGTGCTCGATCGGGTGCTGGGCACCGACCCCGAGTTTCGCACGTTCCAGCATGGAGAGACCCGATAGGCCCCGCGGCTCCTCACCGAACCACGCGCCCAAGCGCCTTCACCTTCGGCCACTGCTCCAACGGGAGCCCACCCGCAGCCAGGAACCGAGGCGGCCAAGCACCGGGCAGCGGCACCGTCTCTGCACTGAGCGTGTCGAGCATCCGGTCGACCCACACCCGCACAAACTCGCCGTTTGGGCCTTCGATTTCGAAGCAGTCTGCTGCGGGAAGACTGCACGGCGCCCGAGGCCAGCGCGCCACACTGATCACACGACCGGCCGCCTGGGGATCTTGCGAGAGCGTGAGACCCTCCGTTCGCACGTTGGGACGAGCTGCCGACCAGGCATGCACAGAGCGCTGGTCGTCGATGTAGTCCTGCAGCAGACCCACTCGATGGTTCCACCCATGAAGCGGATGGTCAGATGATGGTCTCCAGGGAGCCCAAGAAAACGCTCCCGGTGCAGACTCTGCATACGCATGCGGCAGCACGCACACCACTCCAGGATCGTCGCGAGCCCCTTCCGCAGTGGCCAGCAACGACCTCATCCCCTCGATGTTTCGAGCATCGGCCACGAGCAAGCGAGCCGCGGTGAGAGGCAGAACCACGGGCTGCCCCCCTGGCATCAGGCGCTCCGGAGGCAACAGCAGCCCGGCCAGTTGTGCACCATCGTGGATGTCGACTGCCGCCACACCGGGGAGGTTCGGCAAGGGAGCGAGGTGCATGACACCAGGATCGCCACCACCCCCTGGTCGGAGCCAGCGGCGAGGCTCGTGCATTGCCACCCGCAAGGCCACGCTCAAGGGCACCCCCAGCGTACCGAGATGGTGTGCGACGGGCACCAGGCCACGCTCCGCCCGCACCACGAGGTCGAGCGCAAGCCGGGGTCCGAGGGGCACCACCCAAGCGGCGGCCTGTGCTGGATCGTCACCCGCGTGCAGCGCATCAGCCACCCGTGCGGCACGACTGCCCACCCGTACCTGGAGCTGCGGCGCCAGCACATTCCAGGAGGGAAGTTCCCGGCGAAGCCACGCTCGCTCCCACAGCACCTGCTCTCCGTACGACTCGTCCAGCATATGCAGAACCTATCGCGCCGCGGCGGCAGCGCATCGTGGAGAACGGGTCGCGGGGACTGTTGATAGGGTGTGCCGTGCGCGTTTCCCTCGACGCCGCTCGGAGCTTTTATGTCCGTGGTGCCAACGCCCCACCGAGTGCTCGAAACGGTCACGGTGCTCAACTGTGGTGGGACGATCAACATGTCGGGCACCCAAAGCGCACGCCCCGACGACATGGTCTCGCGCAAGCTCGCCATCGCGGTCTCGGCCCAAGCCGTACCGGTACGGGTTCGTCTCGACCGTCCATTTCCCCGTCCGCCCGACAGCTCCAACCTCAACGAAGCGGCCTGGGACACCATCCGCGAGCGACTGCGGGCCGAGGTGAAGTGGCGACACCGTGCACTCGATGCCATCGGGAAGGCACGCGGCTGTGGCGTGGTGATCACCCACGGCACCGACACCATGGCGATCACGAGCCTCCTGGTCTCACTCGATATGGCCGCGGAAGGACTGCGCTTCCCCATCATCTTCACCGGCGCACACTCCACGCCCGACCAGCCTGGCTCCGACGCCATCCCCAACCTCACGCGGGCCATCGCCGTGGCCGGTCCGGCCCACCTGAATGTTCTTCCTCCCGGCGTGTTCGTCGTCATCGGACACGACCTTCACCTGGCAAGTCGCCTCACCAAGGTCGAGACGAGTCCCGATGCCCACGGTCGGTATTTCTTCAGCTTCCCCGCTCCCATCGGCCAGCTGGCCTCGCAAGGCGCCGTACTCAAGATGGAGGCCGACTATCTGGAGTCCTTGCGCGCCGGGCCGTCTCCAATCCCGCTGGTTCGTACCGGTCGCCTCGGTCGCGTGGCCCATCTGGTGCTCGACCGGTTCACCCACCCACAGGTTCTCGTGGATGTGGAGCAGCAGCTTGTGAGAGCGCCCGAAGCACAAGCGACCGGCATCGTGCTTCAGGGAAACTTCAAGGAATCGCCCCATTGGGAGGGGCTGCATGCATCGATTCGCCGGATGCGGGCGCAGGGCGTCTTGGTGGCCGTGGGGAGTCGGCAGGTGGCCGAGACGCTCGCCGAGGCGCCCGACCCTACCCGCGTGTGCTTGATCCCCCGCAGCCTTTCCCACCCTGCAGCACGGCTCAAGATCGCATGGCTGCTCGGCACCGATCGGACTCTGCAAGACCTGGAGTTCGACCTGCAGACCAATCTCGTGGGGGAAGTCTTCGATACCAACACGCTGCCGGACTGGATTGCCTATGAAACGTATCCAGACCGACTGCCCGGAACCGAAGTCGTGGTGGTGCGGCCCGATCTGCACCGCAGAGCCATCGATGACGCTGTGGCTCGCCTCCAGGCCCTGCCCGGTGGTCGCCGTGAG
>CAJWOS010000349.1 GCA_913044235.1 uncultured Pseudomonadota bacterium | reverse complement strand
CGCTGGCTGGCGAGCCGGCGCGCCAGCTTCGCCGCGATCCGCGTGGTCGACGACCAGGACAACGACGTGCCGGCGGGCGGCATCGGCGAGCTGCTGAAGCCGATGGATATGACTGGCGAACGACGCCACGATGACCCGACGACCCTCCTGGTCGCGAATCAACGAGGCAAGGTTGCGCCCGACCTCTGTCTCGGAGCGGGATGCACCTGGCGAATCAGCATTGGTGGAGTCGGCCATCAGCAGCCGGATGCCGGGATCGTGGGCGAGGGCGCCGATGCGGCTGAGGTCGGTGCGGCGGCGGGTGAGCGGGTTTTCGCGCGCGCGCAGACGACGGCGCTCGAGCTGCGCTGTGCGGCCGCCGACTTTTCCGGGCGGAACGTGGAGCAGGTACAGGGTCCAGCCCTCGAGCCAGCGATGGGGGCCGACACTGCTGGCTGTGACCACGGCCGTTTCGAGTCCCAGCTCCGCCATGACGCGCAGCTCGAAAGGAGTCGGAGCGGGCTCGGGCAGCAACATGGGCCGACGGTCATGGCGGGCCGACTGCAGCAGATGGAGCGCGTGGGGCGAAGGCGTGGGGCAGTGGCCTGGGAGTGTGCGTTGGTGGCTGCGGACCGTCCACTCGAGCCAGGCTTGCCGCGCAGCGACGAGGTGGGCTGCCAGGAGGATGTCTTCGGGATTGTTGCGCGCTGCGTGGACGGTGAGGCGTCCGGGACCCCACAGTCCGTTGTTTGCGGTCAACTGGGTGGTGTCACCCAGCAGCACCCGCGGCTGGATCGATGGGGCTCCGGCTTCGGGTGTGCTGGCGTCGAGCAGCACCACATCTGCCGTCGACCCGTGCGCACCGAAGCGTGGAGCCAGGATGTCTGTGGCCGTTGTGGTGGGTAGGTGCAGGGTGCGGTCCCGTCGCCGGAACAGGGCGCCTCGGCGGACCACGTGGGGAGGGGGTGGACTTGTGCGTGCTTCTGCAGAGTGATCGATGGTGATCGGCAGGGTGATGCTCTGTTCGGGAAGCCGGTCGGGGGGACGCACTGCGAGCGCCTCCACGAGCATCCACAGGGCGGAAGCGATCACGTCGACCGCACCACAGATCATGGGGAGCTCTTTGGCTGTGGGGTCGATGGGAGGGCGGTCGCTCCAGACCACTGTCCGCCAGTCCTGGTTGTGTGCAGGGAGGGGCTCGGCAGTCGCGGATGCGGGGATGCGCACCGCCATCATGGTTCGGCTGTATGGGTCTGCTGCCAGGCGCCTCGCCCACGCGCTGTTCCAGTCGATGGTGCGCAGGTGCTTCGCAGTGCCCAAAAACACCACGAGCGCGCCGACCGATGGCTCGATGCACAGCAGAGAAGGGGGCCACTGGCTGTCGTTCCAGAGGTACAGGCGGGGCCCCTCTCCCAAGGCATCTGTGCCATCGGTCAGGGTCTGGAGCACCATGGTGAGCTGCTCCGCTACCTGGTGAGACGCGTCGTCGTTGGATGGGTACACCACATGGACATGAGGCCCATGCACCGGGACCGGCCGGGGAGGCGAGGGAGGAAGCTGGGCCACGGGCAGGTTGTGCGCCGTGAGCTCGGTGCGGAGTGCGTCAGGTCCGTGGGGATGGTGGCGAGATAGGCACAGCCAGAGGGCCGGATGCGAGAGCCCGACCTCGTGATCGAGGGCGTCCACCAATGCCGCCCCGACTGCAGGCGGGGTGTTTGGGTGGGCGTCCCAGGCGTCGAGGCGCGTGCGCAGGATGGAGGCGGGGGCATCCAACGCGATGCGCAGAGCCTCCCGCAGTGCTTGACCGGTCGGTCGACTGGCGCGGAGTGCGTGAAGGGTGGCCTGACGGAGGGGATGGGCCATTGTGGCTTCCGGGTCGTCTGCGAGGGTATCGCCTGCCACCGCCGGGGCCAACCGGAGAGGAGGCGGGCTGGCTCCGGGGGCAATCGTGTTCCCCATGGGTTCGAGACGCGGCCATGTGCTCGTCGATGGCGCGCCGCACGATACACTGCCGGTCCTTCCTGGAGTCCGTGATGCATCGTCGTCGAACAGTGGGTCTCGTGGTCTGGTCGCTCGCTCTGTGGTCGTCCGTCGCACGGGCACAGGAACCGGCGTCTCCAACCCCCTCAGCGGCGTCGCCGGCATCCGATGACAACCGTGAGCCGCCGCCGCTCGGTGATGGGGTGGAGTCCGATGTCCCTGCCAAGCCTGGGCCCTCGGGAGCCTTCGGAATCGAGCCAGAAAATGAGCAAAATGGTGTCATGGTCTTGCTTCGGTCGGAGGGCACCCTCAGTGGGGCCGTGTCGGTCACACTGGCCGGGGCGTCTCAGACCGTCTCGGTGGAGATGAACGACCAGGGAACGGCACCCGACGTGCGGGCCGGTGATGGCATCTGGGCCGGTGTGGTGGATGCGGCACCGCAGTCGGGGCGGGTGGCCCTGAAGACCGGCTCGGGAACCCTCGATGGCAACCGGGTGGAATGGGCGGAAGACGATCGGGCACGAGAGCTCCAGCTGCGAATTGTCGATGGCGTACTCAAGGCCGAGGCCACAGTCCACCAGGGTGTGGCGGCCGTCGCGACGCCCAACGGTGATCCCATGGGCAAACCTGTGCCGGTTGCTGCTGGGGAGGCCGGGTCGGCACCTGCGCCGGCGGGCGACATGGGGGAGGCTCCACGCACTGCGGTCAGTGCCGGTCCCACACCGGGCGTGGCTGCAGGGCCGGCGTCGGGTCCGGCCGCTGCGCGACCGGTCCAGTCGGGTGCTGTGGATGCGCGTGCCGGAGCGGCTGTCGCTGAGCGAGGGGTCGGCGGATGGGGTGTGGTCCCCGGTGTGCTGGCCCTGCTGTTTGCGATCGGCGCACTTGCGGTGGCCCTTCGGGCATGGTCGACGGGGAAGGGACGAGCCGGAGCAGGGGAGCCGTCTCCGTCGCTGCCACTCCCCACACGGATGTCGGAGCCGGGTTTGCTCGGTCCTGGAACCCCATCGGCGTCGGCAGGGGTCTCGGTGTGGACCGGACCGCAAGCGGTTCTCCGGCCTTTGCTGGCTCATGTTGCTCGCGGAAGACCGGTGGTGGTGGCCACGGGCGAGGCGGTCTCCATGCCGGCAGTGTTCGGGGGGCCCGTCTTCCACGTGGCCAGTCTGGATCCCGCGACCGTGGCTCGTGCCGTAGAGGCGGTGCACCAGCGGGGATGTCTGTCAGTGGGTGTGGTCGTCCTGGCGGGAAAACCGGTCGACAAGGCCTACGCCGATGCACTCCGACAGGCTCTACCCGTCGATGTGGGCGCGGTGGTCTGGGGCCGCTCTCTCGAGTCCGGCTGTCCGGTGGTGGTCCTGTCGCCAGCGCCCGGAGGTGCGGGGGTGTCTGTCGACGGCGCGCTGTTGCGGACCGTCCGCTCCACCACACGTGGCTTTGAGTGGGACTGAGGCATCGTGTTGCTTGCGGTATTCCTGAGCATCTGGTCCGCTGCGCACGCTGCGACCGTGGACTTTCGGCTGGTCGTAGACCGAACCGTGCCAGTGGAGGCGGTGTCCTTCGAGGTCGACGGTCGCTGGCTCGATGCGCCCTATTCGGTGCGTCTGACCGATGAGGATGGAGTGCGAGGCGATGGAATCTGGTCGGGTCGTGTGTCGGGCGAGCCGGTGCGGATGATGCCCGTGACCCTGCGCATGCGGGTGGCCGGAGAGGCACCTGTGGTGCTCGCATCCAGCACGGAGATGCTCGATGTGGAGGGAGCCACAATCACCTGGGCCATCGACGGAAATCCCCGCACCGGAACCGCGATGGCACGTCGTGTGGCCCTCGCCCAGTCTCCCCGAAGGATGGAGCGCTTCGAGACCGCGGCCACGGCTGCAGGCATCGGATGGTTCGCTGTGGTCTTCTTTTATGTGGCGTGGTGGGCCACCGATCGTCGTTCCGGAGGGCGTTCCCGTCGCCGGGGTCGCGGATGAACGCCCTCGAAGATCGCTGGCCGCGATGGGCCACGCCGCTGTTGTTCTTTGTTCTGGCTGTAATCTGGACCTGGCCGGCAGTGCTGGGGCAGCAGATTGTGGGGCACCATCCGGATGCGCCGGGCACGGCCTGGTTCCTGAGTGCGGCGTCTCGACTGGGATCTGGGGTGCTGCACGATCCGATGAGCGGCTGGCCGGTCGGCGCGACCTATGGTCGGCCCGACAGCTTTCTGTTGATTCCCTTCGGTTGGCTCGGTGCACCGCTCGGCTCGGTGCGCTTGCTCGGCTGGCTCGCAGTGCTCGGGGTCACGGTGTCGGCCTGGGCGACCGAGTCGCTCGCTCGACAGCTGGGTGCGCGCGCACCTTGGTCACTCCTGGCGGGGCTCACTTTTGCCTTCTCGGGCCTCGCGGCCACAGCGCAGCTCGAAGGCTATCCGTACCACCTGTTGGATCCTTGGGTGCCCCTGTTCCTGGGCGCCTGGCTTCGAGCCACCACTCCAGGGGGACGTCCGGTCGACGGGGCGCTGGCGGGACTGTGGTTTGTGCTCGCGCTACTCGACACCGCTTGGTTGGGCATCGTGTGCGTGCCCCTCGGCCTGGCTCTCGCGGTGGTGGCTCTGACGCAGCGTGACCGTGGGTGGCTGCGGAATGCGGGCGCTGCGTTGTGGGTGGCTGCGCCAGCCTTCCTGGTCTACCTATGGGCGTTTCGGGTTGGTGGTGGGGATGGTTCCACGGCGCTCGCCGACGCAGGCTTTCCGGTGCCCGACCTTGGACAGACTCTGCGTCGGATGGCCCCACCAAGTCCTTCGATCGATCTGCATGGCTACACGCAGTCGGCCACCCTGCCTGCGGTGGCCCTCGCGCTCACGATGGTGGCTCGGCGGTGGATCGCGCGCGAGGTTCCGTGGCGTCGCCTCGTGGGGGCGGGGATGCTTTGCCTTGCGCTCGCTCTCGCACCTGCGGTCCTGCTGCCGCTGGCAGGTCAGGTGGCCCACCTCGGCGGGCAGGTGCTCTCTGTGGTGGCCTCGGCGGTGCTGCGATTTCCAGACCGCTTGACCTGGGGCTCGCTCGTCTGCTTCGGGGTGGTGGGCGCGGCGGCTCTGAGCGGGATGGCTGGCAGACACCCCAGGGCCGCTCTGGTGGTGCTTGCGCTGGCGATGGTGGATGCCTTCGTGGTGCCGCGGATGCCTGTGCGTCAGAAGCGCATGCTCGCCGCGGTGCCGTCGGCCTACTCGGCCCATACCGGTCCGGTGCTGGATGTGTGGCCCGATGACGCCAGCGATGCGCCAGCATGGGGACTCTGGACCACCAACTTTGACTGTTACTACCAGTCGGGGCATGGACGACCCATCGCCGACTTGTGCATCGTGAGTCCCGGCGTCACGAGTCCCCGTCGAGTACTCGAAGCGTGGGTCTTGGATCTCTGGCTTCGTGGTGCGGCATCCGAGACCGTGCCACTGTTGCAGTCCCTGGGCTTTGGCTCGCTGGCATTTCATACGGGAGTGATGCACGACAGTGACCGGGCCCGGATTCTCTCGAGTGCCGAGCAGTGGTCGGAAGCGATGGTGCACTCGACCGACGGTGGCGAAGAGATCGTGGCTGTGGGCATCCCCGACGCGGGCTCGGTGAGCGTTGCCGCGCGTGCGGAAGCGTGGAATCGCTTCCTGGAGTCGGATACGCCGGTGCCGTCAGCGGCTGAGTAAGACCAGAAACTCCACATACTCGATGCGTCCATCGCCATCGATGTCGGCGTCGTCGAGCACGGATGCGGGCGTGGCATGGGGCTGACCCAGTGCGCGAAGCGCGCGTGCGAGCTCGGCAGCTTCCAGGTAGCCGTCGCCGTCTTGGTCGAAGAGGTCGAACATCAGGCGATGCGAGGGGTTGCGGCTGTCCACGCCCACCAGTCCGGCCATCGCAGCCACGAACTCGGCGAGAGAGACCCGTTCATCACCATCTACGTCCATGTGCCGAAACAGCTCGTTCCAGAGCACCGGAGGGACCTCACCGTCTGGTCCCTGCAGAGCGGTTCGCAGGGCGGTCGAGGAGGCCGTGCCGTCCGGGTTGAGCGTCAGCGAGGCAAAGGTCTCGCGGCAGGACTGCAGGAGATCGTCGGGGAGGTGCATGAAGGGGCCGGGAGTGGGGAGATGCTGCAGGCGTAACCGGGGCTTGACGCGCACCATGGTCAGATCAGATCGGCCAGGATCTCGACCGTGAGGACTCCCGCCAGGGTGACCAGCGCCAGTGCGACGAGAATGAGCACCTGCTTTCGAGGCGCCCGGTCATGGCGGTCGATGATTCGCCCATAGGCGAGGGTGCGGTTCAGACCGAGCACCGTCACGACCGCGCCGAGCAGGATGAAGGCGGTGCCTGTGAGTCGGCTGAGCGTGGCACTGGGGAGGTTCGACATCGCCTCGGGCTGCTCCAGGCCGGCCACGGTCAGGAACAGCGAAAACTTTGCGATGGCCATGCCGAAGGCCATGAGCGCGATGGCCGTGCGCACCCAGGCGAGCAGAGTGCGCTCGTTGGCCATGCGATCGCGCAGCTCGCTGCCCGTGAACACGGGGGATGCCCCACGGGGGACTGGACTAGAGGGGGGCTCGGTCATGGGACTGTGGGAGCTCGGGACGCGTCAGGTGTGGGTGACCACCACCACCGCCTGGTGGCTGAACAGGGAGAAGGCAGCATAGCGCCAGGTCCATCCGAGCGCGGTCCCCGCTTCCACGAGGGCTTTGTGTTCGTCGTGCTCCCAGTGGGGGTTCATCAGGTACTCGTCGAACAGGAGCACGGTGCCCGGACGCACGAGGGGGGCGAGGATGCGCAGAGCCTCGGCGGTGCTCTCGTAGAGATCGCAGTCCACGTGCAGCAGCTGGATGGGCTGGGGATGGTGCTCGACCCAGCCGGGCAGGGTGTGCGAGAAGAGCCCCTTATGGAGAACGATGTCGTCTCCCAAGGCCGGCACGGTGCCTCCGGTGGAATACGCTCCGGCCGGGACTTGGTGCCACGCGAGGGGAAGTCCAGCGAAGGTGTCGAAGCCGTGCACCTCTCCCGCAGTGGCATCCCGAAGCAGCCGGGTGGATGTGCCGAAGCGCACCCCGAGCTCGAGCACGCTGCCGGGACCGGTGGCAAGGGCGGCGGCAAACCGCAGTGTGGCGGCAGTGCAGCCGAAGAACCGGGTCTCGGCGTCGCGATGGTCGAGGACGAATCGCCAGGAAGATTTCCATGCCGCGGCTTCTGGGGGCAGCACAGCGTGATGCCGATCGGCAGCGGCTGGGGCGAGGAGGCCCCACAGCACGCCCAGGTGAAAGCGAACGGTGGGGTCATTCCGCTCGATCGCTGCAGCAGCTTCCAGGGCGGCACGGCTCCGTGCGGTGTCGCGATCGTCGAAGAGGGCGGCGTGCAAGTGAACCAGAGGGATCAATCCACGGGGGTTCTGCTCGGCTGCAACCCGAAAGCAGGCGGCCGCTTCGGGGAGGGCTCCCTGGTCGAGGAGGCACACCCCAAGGGTGTTCCAGCCGACCGGATGCACGGTACCGGGCTTGATGTGGGCTCGGAGCACGGCGGCCCCTTCGAGCGGCCTGCCCTGCAGCTGGTAGACGGCTGCCAGGTTGGCGGCGATGTCTGGATGACTGGTGTTCGAGAGAGCCTCGGCGAGGCGCTCTTCGGCGGCAAACAATCGCCCGGCACGCGCATGCTCTAAACCAGTCTTCACCACTTCCGTGAGGTTCACGGTAGGCTCCTCGGGGCCCGTCTTCGGGGT